>JAKAFF010000137.1 GCA_021818045.1 bacterium | reverse complement strand
AATTTATCTATCGTAAGTGACCCAATATTAAAAATATAGGGTGACTTACGATAGGTAAATTGCGCCGCTTTGGCGCAGCCGAAAATCCAACTTTTGAACTCATTTGTGTATATATGCACCGAAAAAGAGATTATTATGCCGGTTGCTCTGCGCGAAATGAACATGGATTTCACCCGACGTATCTACGAATATAGAGCAGAAAATGCTTGGGTTCGCACAGCTCAAAAAATTGCAACTTATACGATCATCCCATTGGCGCTGATCGCGACCTTTGAGGCGATTGTCAAAAATCTTCTATTCATAGGAACATCCAACCTCCTTTTTACCACATATAACCAAGCGGCCAAGTGTTGGGAAAAATCGCCCACTCCAGCAACCCCCATACCCGCAATACAGCCTGTAGTTGAGCAAGCGCCAGCTGTCCCACCACCCGCTGCCGTAGCTCTGCCAGCAGCTCCTCCATTACCGGCAATCTCACCGCCCGCCGTCCAGCTCCAGCTGCCTCCTCGACTGCCAGCTCGTCCACCTGAATTGTCCGGAAGCGAAACCCATGTTAGAGTTGATTCTGCAGAACCTGGAGCTTTTACTGTTCCTAATCCTCCCACAGGTGATCGCTCTCAAACAGTGGGCCATACGACCATCCCCACCTGGCAGCGCATTGTGCTTGCCGTGGTTCTTCCTGTAATGACGTTCGGAACATGGGCCCTGTACCGGTACAACCATCGGGCAGAACAAAACTTCTACCCCACTACACTACAATAAAGATTGCTCATGATTGTTTTAGGAATTGAAAGCACTTGCGATGAAACAGGAGCCGCCATCGTGCAAGATGGCGTCCATATTTTATCCAACGTCGTGGCCTCTTCCGCAGATCTTCACGCAAAGTATGGAGGCGTTTTTCCAGAACTTGCTTGCCGCTCGCATATCGATGCCATCACCATGGTCATCCAGGAAGCAATTGAAAAAGCTTGCATTCACCCATCGCAAATCGATCTCATAGCGGTGGCCCAAGGACCTGGCCTTGTAGGTGCGCTCCTCATCGGCATGAACACCGCCAAAGGCCTTGCCATTAGCTTGCAAAAGCCTTTGATCGGAGTCAACCATGTCGAAGCGCATCTATATGCCAGCATGATGGGAAAAAACGCGCCCATGCCAGGTCTTGGGATAGTCCTTTCTGGCGGACACACACTTCTGTTAAAAATTTTAAATTTAGGATCTTATGAACCCATTGGCACAACTGTAGACGATGCCATAGGAGAGGCTTTTGACAAAGTCGCCTCGCTTCTCAACCTCCCCTACCCAGGAGGCCCCCATGTAGAGCTGCTCGCCAAACAAGGCGACCCGAAAGCCCACCCTTTCTCAGCAGGAAACGTCAAGCGCAGCCCCTACGACTTTTCATTTAGCGGTCTCAAAACGGCAGTTCTCTATGCACTGCAAGGCTCAAATTGGCAAGCCCAAGACATTGCGGCAAGTTTCCAAGAAACGGCTTGCCGAGACATTGCTAAAAAAGCCCTCCTTGCCTCTCAAACCTTCCCTTGCCAAGCCATCTACTTAGGCGGCGGAGTTTGCAACAATTTGCGTTTGAGGGAGATTTTTGTGGAGACCTTCCCCTCCTTACCCATTTACTGGCCCCCCGCTCACCTAACTCTAGATAATGCGGCGATGATCGCAGGTCTTGGCGCTCAAAAATTCTTAAATAACAAGAGCCTTTCAGACCCTCTTGACTTAGAGGTTCAGACGCGAATTTCTTTTGCATAAAACGTTTACTTTCAGATATGATACCGAAACAACTTTGAGAAGAGGCAACGTATGGCTAAAAAAGGCGCAAGGGAAAACGTCAAATTGAAAAGCACAGAGTCTGAAGAGTGCTACTGGACCCGTAAAAACAAGCGTAATACAACTGAGCGTATCGAACTGAAAAAATACGACGCTACATTGCGCAAACACGTGATCTTTAAAGAAGCGAAATAATTGTTTGAACTTAGCGTCGCCCTCCGATACTTAGTTCCTAGAAAAAAATCGCTCTCCACAGCCCTGATCTCCCTGATGTCTGTGGGTGTTATTTCCCTGGTGGTCTGGCTCGTTTTGGTGTTTTTATCTGTCACAACGGGCATCGAGAAGAATTGGCTGCGCAAGATGACGGCCCTCCATGCCCCGGTCCGCGTTTCTCCCACAGAAGACTACAACAACTCGTACTATTATAATATCGATGCACTTTCTGCAGCCTCTCACTTTACTGCCAAGACAATCGGGCAAAAAGCACAAAGTGCATTGAGCGATCCTTACGTCCCGGATGTAGACGCGGAGATCCCCGCCCATTGGCCCAAAGCCGACCGATTGGAAGGGGGAAATTTGCTCGATCCTGTAAAGATCGCCTATCAAACGCTACAAACTTTAGGACTCCAATACCAAGACTATGAGATTAGCGGAGCACTGCTTCGCATCAATCGAGAAGGGGGCGGCACCCTTTCGCAAATGTCGTATTTGCTTTCATATCCCACCCATAATCCCCGCTTCCAGTCCTTGATCATCGAATCAATGGCGCCACAAGCTGGATCTGATATAGCCGTCTTACTACCCAAAAGTTATAAAGACAGCAAAATCAAATTGGGGGATCGGGGAACTTTAAGCTACACAGCCCCTAGCGCCGCCTCTTCCCAAGAACAAAAGCTACCGATTTACGTACAAGGTTTTTACGACCCAGGTCTTCTGGCTGTGGGGAATAAATGCGTGATTGTCCCATCCGATGTCACGCGCTCAATTCATGCAGTAAGTCAAACCTTTTCTCCAGACGGCACGCCAACCAATGGCATTTTCGTTTGGTTTGACAATTTATCCGACGCACCCAAAGTCCAAGAGCGCATTGTTCAGGCATTTGAAAAAGCAGGAATTGCAAAATATTGGAAAATCGACACCTTTCGCAGCTTCGAATTTGCCAAAGACCTCATGCAGCAATTTCAAAGCGATCGCACCTTATTTCTTCTCATTGCCGTCATCATCTTAGTCGTCGCTTGCAGCAACATCATCTCCCTACTCGTATTGCTGGTCAACGACAAGAAAAAAGAGATCGCAATCTTACAATCGATGGGAGCATCTTTCACAAGTATTGCAATCATTTTTGGCATTTGCGGCATTACCATGGGAACGCTGAGCTGTCTTGTTGGCAGTTTACTTGCCCTATTTACATTACATAACATCCAAGGACTTGTTGCTTTACTCAGCGCCATTCAAGGACATAACGCATTCAACCCTGCATTTTTTGGACAAACCCTCCCAAACCAACTCAGCCCAGAAGCGCTCCTCTTCGTCCTTGTTATCACCCCCATTCTCTCCCTTTCTGCAGGACTCATCCCCGCTCTGAAAGCAAGCCATATTCGTCCCTCATCTGCCCTGAGATCCGAATGATTTTACAAGCCAAAAATATCACCAAATCGTATTCCAAACTCAAAGTGCTGGCCGGCATTAACTTGCAAGTACAAGAAGGGGAATCCATTGCCATTTGCGGCAGATCTGGCGAGGGAAAAACTACCTTATTGCACATCTTAGGAACGCTAGAGGAGTCCGATGAGGGCAGTGTGGAAATTGCTAGCGAAAAAATCACCCGTTCCAATGCCTGCAAAATACGCAATGAAAAGATTGGCTTTATTTTCCAAAGCTACAACCTACTCGAAGATTTTACAGTTCTCGAAAACGTATTGATGCCCGCTCGGATCGCTCGCTTCCCCATCGATAAAAACTGGGGTCTACACCTGCTTTCGCAAGTAGATCTTTTAGAAAAAGCAGATGTACTTGCCAAACACTTATCTGGAGGGGAAAGACAACGCGTTGCCATTGCAAGAGCTCTTTGCAACCAGCCCTCTGTTGTTTTTGCGGATGAACCCTCCGGCAATTTAGATCGAGACAATGCGCAAAAAATCGGACAAGTTCTGTTCTCTTTGAAAAAGACCTTAATTCTCGTCACACACGATCCAGCACTTGCCGCGCTATGCGATCGCACCTATACCCTCCAAGACGGCTCTCTTTTAACATATACACAAATGAGTTCAAAAGTTGGTTTTGGGCAACGCGAAAGCTGGCGGAATTCGCCTATCGTAAGTGACCCAAT
>JAKAFF010000136.1 GCA_021818045.1 bacterium | reverse complement strand
GTGTTTCTTCTTCGGGGGGAGGGGCTGGAGCTTTGGCGAAGCCAAGAGCACAGCACAAAGAAAATAGCAAAACTTTCCCACAGCGCATAGCCCGATCTTATAAATTTACAACAATTTGGTCAATCGTGTTTGATCCCACCCGATACCTCGATAGCCGCAGTCAAGCATCACATCTTTGTAGCAGCCCCAATGATCTTTCCTGTGAGACTGTTCTCCTCTGTGAGCTCTGTGCTCTCTAGCGAACCTTGCTTCAGTCTATAAAAAAGCTGTCTCTAATTGCCTGTAGATCTTCAACCCAAGCTTCTAGAATAGGCATCTCGCTTTGTTGTATAAACTTCCGTGCTACAAGTTCTTCATAGATTGAAACAAGTTCTTGGCATGGATCGAGGTCAGGCGGAAAGTGAAAATTGCTTAAGAAGTCAATTAATGCAGGCGTTTTAAGATAAAGATCTAATTCTAACTGAAAATTTTGAAGTAGGGAGTGGGCATTTCGTTTCTGCACGGCATTGGGCGCAGAGAAAACAAGCTTGGCATTGTGAGCCCAGAGCAGTTTTTGGGTAATATACCCTCTCCAAATATCAGATATTCTCATAGAAACCGAGCTAGGAAGATACAAAGTGAAAAAAGCAACCGGATGGATGAAAGTATTTTGAGAATTGAAAGGGCAAAATACGCCTTCAGGCAAAAAGATAGGTGGGTAGTCATTGAACTTAATATACCTATCTTGGGTCAATCGAAAAATAGCATCCACATCAGGACTATCATTTACTATTCCTTGCTCAACTCCAATGATACAATTAGAAAGTAAGGATATTGAAAAAGCGGAGGAGCTCCTGATTTTATCAAGGGGGTATCCTCTTGGCCATACTTCTGGGCAATCGAAATAACGATAAATATTAAAACAAGTCTCTAAAGTATTTATGCTGTGTAAGCTCGTTTCGCAATCATAGGCGCTCAATTCGTTTATTGGTTCGTTATCATCATCCGTTTCATAGATGATTTTTGCACCCTTTGAAATCGCATAAAGATAGCCAATGTTTTTGCGGCTGTAATGATTCCATGGCAGCGCAGTCGCAGATTTGTATCCCAATCTGAGTTGATCATCAGGACTTAAATATTCGCAGTGAGCAAGATGCCAGTCTTTGGGTGTTTTCTTATCGCCCACTACAAGCAGATGCCATCCGGGAATTTTTGCTAATTTCTCTAATTGCGGAGTGGGGTATTGGATGGATGTAACTACAATCCATTTATCAAAACAAAAAACTAAAGTTGGAAGGAAAAAAAACGATATATATTTCATTTTAAGGCGGTATACACAAATGAATTCAAAAGTTGGCGTTGCCCAACACCAATTTTTGAGCTCATTTGTGTATAGAGCTCCAAGTAAATTTTTTTTTCATTTTTATCTCATCGTCATGTTAACATCAACAACTTATGAGATCAAAAGTCTGTCTACTACTGTTTTTGTTTGCCTCCGAGCTGCTCTATTGTGAATCTCCATCATTGGAGGAGGGACCTGAAACGGTCGTCTCAGATTGGCATATCGGCACCACTATGTGGCAGGTTGCCGTTCTCAAATCGATAGGGGTTTCTGTTGAAGCCTACTCGCTCTCGGGTCACCGGCGCTATGTTTCAAGAGACCCTTCTTTCCGAGAGGATCCTTTATTTGTTAATCTTGGCTCGTGGCCTCAAGAAAAAGTTCGCGAAGAGTTTGCAAAAAACGGCCGATGGTCCCATCTTACCCATGTGCTGTGCAGCTTTCCTCCTTCATACATCGTCACTTTCGAAAAACTCCCCCCCCAAGTTGCCCTATTCTTAAACATCGGACATCGCATCCACATTTCCACTGCCCCCCATTTGGATGATTTTACACAACGCATCATTGAGATGAAACGCGACCCTCGCTACACGATTGCAGCTATGTCAGAGTACGACTTCCATTACATGCGCTATTACACTGGAGCGGAACCCTTGCGCCTTCCCGTGATCTCCCAGCACATTCCTCAAAAGCTGCGCGATGCTCCTTATGCCCCTCGCAATCGAGTGGTATTGATCGGCCCGTCTCACAATACCGGTACAATCATCGGCTTTGATGACAATCTAGAGCACCTCAATCGCCTGAGCGCATCTTTTGCGGCCCGCTATGGTTTGGCACCTTATATCTTCAGCTTTATTAAAGTTCTCTATCCAGATGATCAAGCTACTATGGAAAACCTTGCACAGCATCCAGCCGTTCTGATAAATCCTTACTCGGCCTTCTCGATATCGATGGTGGAGTTATACCACCTCAACATCCCGTTCTTTGTGCCCGATGACTCGCTGCTTGTAAACGCCATGGGCGATGTGAGGCTGTACCCCCTTTATCAGACCCAAGAAGCGGTTGCTTATCTTGAGGCGAAATACCCGGTCAGTTTGAGCAGATACCCTTATTCACCTAACGACGAATCCCCTGAAGCACAACGTTACTGGCTACAATTCATGTTTTTCAATCAGGTCAAGCACGCGCAGCGTTGGACTGACTCCGAAGACTTATTTCGGCAACTTTATCTGAACGACCTCTCTCAACTCCATGACGAAATGCAGGTCGAAAATGCTCAGCTATTTAGCGAACAGCTTAAAATCTGGGCCTCTCTATTTAGCAAAGATAAACAGACCCAACGTAGGTCTGAGCAATAGCTCTCGCGTTGCTCAAAACCAACTGTTGAGTTCATTTGGTAGTAGTATTGCCGAAACAATCTGAAGAACCTTTCTGCCGGCGTCAACTTGCCATCACTTTTGAGTCTGTCTGCATCGCTCAACTCGTTCAAGTTGAGCTATTTCAGCGCCAGCTTCGCTTGATTCAAAATCGAGACGCCGCCTCAGCAGATTCTCGATTCTTCAGGTTGTTTCGGTATATTTGTGATGAGCTGGTCTCATTGGAGATCTCCTCTTAATAGTTCTTGAAAGAAACAATCTAACTCCTTTCTCATTTGAGCATATTTTGGATGGCGCGACCAATTAGACCCCATTCGCAAATGTAAAAACGTATCTTGTGCCATGAAATAATGTGATCCCCATTCTGTTGAATGAAACAGCAAAGGATATCGATCGTCAAAACGGATTTTTAAATCGGAAGGGGTTTCGCATAAATAATATGTAGCCACCTCTTGTCCTAAGAAAGCGTAATCTTGCAGATAAAAGTAGGTGTATCCTCCCGAATCCGTACGGGCTCCTAAAATTGACCCTAGGTTAAAGTCGAACTGTTCTTTCTCAGGCATCATTAAAGGATTAAAAATGACAAAATTAGGAAGCATATAACTAATCAATTGATTAGGCTGCCCCTTCTCTTGTCTTACATAAGAAAAAGAATAGGTCCCGAGATGCTTTTCTATGCTGAATGGAGAGAGCAGAAATATATCGTTATCTAAAATAAGACAGATATCCTCCGAAGGAATGACATAGTTATCATAAATGTACTGTGTAGCAACAGAACATTGAAAACTTGGGGAGGTGACATTAATGCCTGAATCTGTGATTGGAAGGTTTGGTTTTTCAAATACAGAATAGGGAATGTGAACATATTTTATGTCATATTTTTCACATTCTTTCTGAATTTGTTCTGAAATTTTAAAATCATTGGAGTCTTCAAAAATAATAAGCTCATGTTCATCTAATAAATTCTTCTTAAAAAACAAATATTGATACTTAATGAATTCAGGTTGTCCAAAATAATGGGCACAAACAGTAACTTTAGCTTCTAGCAATGAAATGATTGCAATAAAAATCAAGTAAATTATCTTCATATTTTATTATTGGTTTAAGGATATCTCATTTACAAATTCTCGTTCGATCAGCAATAAAGTTTGGCTGTTAATAACATCTCGATGGTGAGCCAATCTCTCTATTGGGCACAGTGGGAGTCTCATAGAGTGTAAAATAATTGACAAAGCGTTTTGATCCGACCGAGGCGAAAAAAAAGCCACTTTGTTTTGGGCTGCTGCATACCATCTATCAACGATAGTTCTTCCCACTTGTGTCGTAAAATCAATTCCTGTAATCCCTGCAGAACAACTAGGAATTTGATTCGCTGCTTCAAGAGTAATTGAGGTGGACCCAATCGGCTGGACAACTTTT
>JAKAFF010000005.1 GCA_021818045.1 bacterium | reverse complement strand
TTGGGCAACGCGAAAGCTGGTGGAATTCGCCTATCGTAAGTGACCCAATATTAAAAATATAGGGTCACTTACGATAGGTAAATTGCGCCGCTTTGGCGCAGCCGAAAATCCAACTTTTGAACTCATTTGTGTATAGCTCATTGTTTATTTTGCACCACTTCTATAGCATGGTCTTTGTTTAACGGAGACACAGTTATGAAACAGTTTATTCATAAATGCTTAGCGATCGCTTTGAGCTTTGCTTCGGCACATGCTGCCTATCCAAAATATCAGCCACACCCTCATCACGCAATAAAGGGAGAAGGGAGTTATCTTGGATATATGAACAAACTAAATAAGAAGCACATACACACAATATTTGAAATAGGGAGCAGAGATGCCAAGGATGCTATAGAATTGAGCGATGTATTCCGTTGCCATGTTTTTGCTTTTGAATGCAATCCAGCAGCACTTGAATGTTGCAGGAAAAATATTGGTTTGAATCCAAATATCACGCTAGTGCCTTACGGTGTTTGGGATCAAACAGGACAGGTCGCTTTTTATCGTGTTATGGACGGGAATATAGGAGCCTCTTCTTTTTTTGAGTTTAACCCCCATGCAAGAAATTATCCTGACATTCTCGAAGAGGGATTGGTTCAGGAAAAAATCATTGTTCCGACGATCAGATTAGATGATTTTTTGCACGTCAACGGCATTGAAACCATTGATTTATTGTGCATAGACGTGCAGGGCGCAGCCTATCAGGTTCTGCACAGTCTTGGAGACCAAATCACTAAAGTAAAGTACATTATCGTTGAGTTAGAGACACATCCTATCTATTCAGGAGAAGTGCTTTATCACGATGTGGATCGATTTTTGCTTGATGTTGGATTCAAAAGAGCTTCCGACGCCCTGGATCCGAACGGATTGTTTGGAGATGTATTATACACAAACCAAAGACAAATCTAGTACAGAAATACAGCTTTTTGCTATACCGAACGTGTCCAATGGAGATGTCTATGCGAATTTTAATCGTCGGAACCGGCTATGTCGGACTTGTTACAGGCACTTGTTTTGCTGAAATGGGTCATACGGTCGTTTGCCTGGATATTGATGAAAAAAAAATCGCCAATCTGCAACAAGGCATTCTCCCTATCTATGAACCTGGACTCGAGGAGTTAGTGCGGCGCAATGTGCAACAACACAGACTCTTTTTCACCACGCATTATGAAGAGGCCGTAACTTCGTGCCCCGTGTGTTTTATCGCGGTCCCAACGCCCTCTCGCGATGATGGCTCTTGCGATACGAGCTTTGTCGAAAAAGCGGCCGCATCCATTGCGAGCTACATGCCAGATTATCGAGTGATCGTGAACAAATCTACTGTGCCTGTGGGAACAGCTCATCAAGTGGCAAGTATCATTAGGTCTCATACTACAGCTGCCTTCGATGTAGTTTCTAACCCTGAGTTTTTGAAAGAAGGAGCAGCTGTCCAAGACTGCTTAAAACCCGATCGCATCATCATCGGCGCCGATTCTGCCAAAGCTGCCGATGTATTGAAAGAGATCTATTCCGCTTTCACCTTGGATCACGATCGCATTTTGGTCATGGATACGCTTTCTGCAGAAATGACGAAATACGCAGCCAATGCAATGCTTGCCACGCGCATCTCTTTCATGAACGAGATCGCAGCGATTTGCAAACAGGTGGGAGCCAATGTGAATAAGGTACGCGAAGGGATCGGCTCCGATTCGCGGATCGGCTATAGCTTTCTCTATCCAGGAGTGGGTTACGGAGGTTCTTGTTTTCCAAAAGATATCAAAGCCCTCATCGCTGTAGCAAAAAAAGCGGGTGTCGACCCCCTCTTGCTGCAAGCAACGCATGAGGTAAATACAAGGCAAAAAACGGTGCTGTCTCGACAAATTAAAAGCTATTTTGCCAAGCGCGGAGGACTAAAAGGAAAAACAATTGCCGTATGGGGACTTGCCTTTAAACCAGATACCGATGACATACGAGAAGCCCCCGCCTTAAATTTCATACACGACCTGCTGCAAGAAGGAGCCACCTTGAGACTCTTTGATCCTGTTGCCATGCCCAATGCGCAAAAAATGCTTGGGGCCAGCGACAACCTCACCTGGTGCCGCGATGAATGCGAGGCCGCCTCTGACGCTGATGCCATTGCACTCCTGACTGAATGGAAACAATTTCGTTTGGTCGATTTTAAGCCAATCATTAAAAATATGCGCAAGCTTGCTTTTTTCGATGGCAGAAACCAATATGATCCTATTAAAATGCAAACCAAAGGATTCGATTATATGTCCATTGGAGCCCCAGACATGACACATGATCGAGTGGATTGAAAAACGCCTTCAGGAGCTTGTCCCCTATCAAGATGAAACGATCTTTAAGGCGGCGCGCTACTCCTTACTTTCCCCTGGCAAAAGGATCCGGCCTCGACTCGTTTTGGCAACCACTGAGTCTTTGGGCGCAGATCCTAAATTGGCCCTTGATCCCGCGTGCGCCTTAGAAATGGTGCATACTTACTCTTTGATTCACGATGACCTTCCTTGCATGGATGACGATGACTTGCGGCGCGGCAAACCCACCCTACACAAAGTATATGGAGAGGACATTGCGACTTTAACCGGAGATTATCTCCTCACATATGCTTTTCAGGTCATTGTTGCAGCAGAAGCCCTTTCTGCCGAGCAAAAACTAGCTCTTGTCGAAAGCTTAGCTCGATACGCTGGAGCTCCGGGCCTGATCAGCGGCCAGGTGACCGATCTTGAGTCTAAAGAAAAACCGCTCGACGAGGCGACATTGCAAAAGATGCACATCCATAAAACAGGCGCATTATTGACAGCTGCCTTGGAATTTGGCCGCATTATCGCGGGCAAGCACATCGATGCATTTGTCGATTTGGGCGCAAGCATCGGCCTTTATTACCAAATCCGCGATGATCTAGAAGATGCGACCCAAGAAAATACGCCCAAAGCCACTGCCGTCTCGCTGCTTGGGACAACAAAAGCGAAAGAGACCCTCTTTCAACTGCAACAATCCATCCATCGCTGCATGCACAATCTGCGGTTGCAAAACAGCCCCCTTTTTACACTCATTGGCCAAATTCTCGATTGACAAAACAGCTCCAGGTTGTATCTAATGAGATATATGGGCGATGCAATTCTTGTAACAGGCGGTGCAGGGTATATTGGAAGCCACACCTGCAAAGCCTTATCTCAGGCGGGGTATTTGCCCGTCGTCTATGACAATTTATCAACAGGCCATGCTTACGCAGTAAAGTGGGGGCCGTTCGTCGAAGGAGATCTCAGCGATAAAGCAAAACTCAAAGAGACCTTTGAGACCTTTAAGCCTAAAGCTGTTATCCATTTTGCTGCGAATGCCATTGTCATTGAATCGATGAATGACCCAGGAAAATACTACCGCAATAATGTGGCAAATACCTTATCTCTTTTGGAGGTCATGCGCGAGTGCGGCGTTATGCATCTCGTCTTTTCGAGTTCATGCGCAACTTATGGTCATCCTCAGTTCACCCCCATCACCGAAGCGCATCCGCAATTGCCGATCAACCCTTACGGCAGATCGAAACTCATGGTAGAGCAAATCATCTCCGATTTTGAAGCGGCATACGGTTTGAATGCCGTGATATTGCGCTATTTTAATGCAGCCGGCGCCGATTTAGAAACGCAAATTGGAGAAAACCACACACCTGAAACGCACCTCATTCCCATTGCGATCCAAGCAGCTTTAAACATCAGAAATGAGATCGTAGTCTACGGCACCGATTTCGATTCCAGAGATGGGAGTGCAGTGCGCGATTATATCCACGTGCAAGATTTGGCCGATGCGCACGTCGCAGCCTTAAAATATGCAAAAAGTGCTGCCATCAATTTGGGGACAGGAACAGGCTACTCCGTATTGGAGATCATCGATGCACTACAACAGTTTTGCGGTAAAACTATTCCCGTGCGCCTAGAAAGCCGCCGCTTAGGCGAACCTGGCATTTTGACTGCCGACAACACCAAAGCCAAAGAGCTGCTTGGATGGAGCCCCAAAGTATCGCAACTGCCGCAACTCATTGAATCGGCTTGGAAATGGCATCAACTGCTATTGGAAAATGCCCAGTTGGTTTGCCGCGCTCTTATGCCTGATGGGATCAAACGGTGACTGTATTTGCTTTTCTTTTATCTCTCACCGCTCTCATTTTACAATGCATCTTAGTGCCCAAAATGGCCATTTTGGCATTCGCCCCCTTCATCGCTTGGACCACATTAAAACATTCGCACATTCGCGCCCTTTGGCTTTGTGCAAGCTCTGGGGCAATCATCGATCTATTATCCGAAGATCCCATGGGACTACATGCCCTCAACTATACGCTTTGTTCTGTCCTCTTGTGGCCTATTAGCAAGCACTTTTTCCACGATGCGACACTACACCTCAGTCTACTTGGAGGCGTCGTCTCCCTGATCTCCACAATTTTACAACTATCTCTCCTTTTTCTTTTTGACAGAAGAGTCCCTTTTGAAGGAAAATGGGTACTTGTCGATCTGGTCGGGATGCCGATTATCGACATGCTGTATACATTTGTTTGGTTTGCTGCACCGCTTGCAATGTTTGCAGCCTTGCGGCAGTTATGGGTTGTATTTTGGCTGAAAAAAAAGAATCTCTCTCCCACTTAACGCTGATCGCCATCGAAGCTGCATTGCAAGCAGGCGAGCTGCTTCGAGAAGGGTTTGGCACCCACTTTGCGATCTCCTCTAAAGAAGGAAGACACAACCTCGTCACTGAATACGATCACCGATGCGAAAAAACGATCATCGATTTTCTAAAAATCCACATCCCCTCCTCTACCTTTATAGCAGAAGAAAGCGGCCAAAGCGGAGAGCCTCATGCCGATATTCTCTGGATCATCGATCCCCTTGACGGCACAGTCAATTTTGCACACCAAATCCCCGTTTTTTCCGTAAGCATTGCTGCCCAATCTCAGGGGAAAGTAATCAGCGGCGTCGTCTACCAACCCATCACACACGAACTTTTTGTAGCAGAGATCGGAAAAGGGGCTTTTCTCAACGGAAAACCCTTGTGCGTATCTGAAGTGCACAGCCTCAACCAAGCCATCTTAGCCACTGGCTTCCCCTATGATATCGCAACCAACCCCTTCCATTGCATTGACCATTTCGTGGAGATCCTAAAACAAGGCATCCCCATCCGGCGCCTAGGATCCGCAGCGATTGACTTAGCGTATACCGCAGCAGGCCGATTCGTCGGATTTTTCGAAGTCAACCTATCCCCTTGGGATATGGCCGCAGGCAAATTGCTCGTAGAAGAGGCGGGGGGAAAAGTCACCCAATGGGATGGCTCCCCTTGTGACATCCATGCACACAAACCCATTCTTGCAACAAATGGCCGCATTCATGAAGCTCTGTCCAGCCACTTAAAAGGGGTATAGCCATGCTCCTCAATGGCAAAGCAATCGCCCAAGAAATTCAGGCAGAAATTGCAGGTCAGGTTCACCAGATCACAGGACGCAAACCAGGTTTGGCCGTCGTGTTAGTGGGGCACAATCCCGCCTCCCAGGCCTATGTGCGCTCGAAGAAAAAAGCCTGCGCTTTAGTTGGCATCCAATCTCTAGTGATCGAACTTCCCGCGTCTATTGCCCTCTCTGACGTGATCTACGAAATCGAGAAGCTCAATCAAAACCCCTCTATCGATGCCATCTTAGTGCAACTTCCCCTCCCCCCTCATCTCGATGAAAGTCAAATCACTGCTGCCATCGATCCAAACAAAGACGTCGACGGATTCCACCCTATTAATGTAGGCAAAATGCTCTTGGGAGAAGAGGGAGCATTTTTACCCTGCACGCCGCTTGGAATTCACGTCCTTTTACAAAAAAGCTCCATCCCCATCGAGGGCCAGCACGTGGTCATCATCGGCCGCAGCAACATCGTCGGCAAACCACTTGCTGCCATACTCATGCAAAAAAAAAGACACTGCAATGCTACCGTCACCATTGCCCATAGTCAAACCAAGAATTTAGCCGTTTTGACCCGCTCTGCGGACATTCTCGTTGCAGCCATCGGAAGACCCCATTTTATTAAAAAAGAGATGATCCAGCCCGGCGCAACCGTCATCGATGTCGGCATCAACCGGCTACCCGATGGCAGACTGATCGGAGATGTGGACTTTGAGTCGGTATCTGAAGTTGCCGGGCATATCACCCCTGTACCTGGAGGCATCGGCCCCATGACCATTGCCATGCTTTTGCAAAATACACTCCGCGGGTATAATGATCAAAAATAACCTATGCTTTGTCCAAACTTTTCTTCTATCCTGTCCCGGGAGGAGTGGTTAGGACGCTTTTGCCAATCTGATAAAGGACTGAGAAAGCACCAACAGCCCTAGCTTTTCGCAAAGCACCCCACATCAATGAACGACAACTATCCACCGACATGCCGCTTTGCCAGCGCGTTAGAGCAGTGTTAGCTGGATGTCCGGCAAGACTTCCCGCAGCTGCGGTAACAAACGCAGCTGTATAATCGACCACTTTGCTGTCACCGAATCTGTTCTTCATGGCTGTAGCCACTTGATCAGCAACGCTCAGCCCCCCAACAAAAGCTGTTTCCTGAACAGCGATTGCCATGGCTTGTCGCGGCGAGAATCTTCGAAGAGATTCTCGAACAGTCCATCCCATAGTCTGACCATTGAAAACCGCCAAAACAGGGGCCGAAGCACTTCCTACAATGGCAGAGCTGGTAAGTGTTGTTGATAAACTTTTACGATCTTCCCCTCCAGAAAGCATTTTTTCTACAGCACTTTGCACTACCATTTGGGTCCCAACAATGGCTCCCACAGTAGGGGCTGCTTTAATACCCTCTTTCACACCCGCCTCAAATGACATAATAGGCACAGCGAGCCCTTTTTGCTGGGCACTCTTTGCAATCATATCGCGAAACACCAGCACAATGGCAGCAGAAGCTGCAATCGGAGGAGCAAGATAAGGGGCCATATAAACCCACGGTCCCTTTGAAGGCTGTCCATTTGAGACAGCAGATGACGTTGATGACATAGATTCTCTATATATTTTTATACATCAATGAGTTCAAAAATTGGATTTTCGGCTGCGGAGCTTATCCGAATAAAAATTTTTGGTCAATTTATACCGAAAATGATTCTTTATCCCAAAACGATTCTTGTCTCTTATGGGTATCTTCTCTATCATGGAGGATATATGACCTTCAAAAAAAGGAGAGGTGGCTCCAAAGAGCTGAAAATCGCCTCCAATCTCACCCGTACACTTCTGCAATACATTCGCGGCAAACGCTACAAACCTGCAACATTTTCTGAATTAATCAAATATTTAGACGTCGCAAGCATCCACGAAAATCTTTTTAAAAAAATTCTAGACGATCTCATCCAAAAAGGGGAAATGACCCTCCACAAGCAACGATATACAGTACCCACGAACAACTCGCTTGCCACAGGAGTCATTAGTGTCCACCCCAAAGGATTCGGTTTTGTAAAAGTAGGAGATAGCCCCGACGTTTTTATCCCCAAACACAGCCTACTTGCTGCAGTAGATGGCGATGAGGTCGAAATAGAAATCAACGCAGTTGTTTCAGCCAAGGGCCCAGAGGGGCAAGTCGTCGCTATTTTGAAGCGCAGTCGCACCCATTTGGCCTGCACAATCGTTCGAAAAACCGCGAGGCATTACATCGCGTTTTCCCCTCTTCTTGGCATCGACAAACCCATCAAGGTCAAAGCAAAAACGGAGCTGCAAGAGGGAGACCGCGTCGTTTGCAAAGTATGCGACTGGGGCGCCAAAGAGGGCGTTGTCTCTGTAGAAATGAGCCGTTACATCGGCCATATTTCAGATCCATCTGTAGACGTCAAAGCCGCGGTTGAAGAATTTAACCTCCCCGATGGATTTACGAAAGAGGCTATCGAAGAGGCCAAGCGCTTTGGCAAAAAAGCATCTGATCCCAACCGACGCGATCTGTCCGATTTAGAAATCGTCACCATCGATCCAGATACAGCCAAAGATTATGACGACGCCATCTCGCTTACTTGCGATGACAAAGGGCACTACTTTTTGGGCGTTCACATCGCCGATGTTAGCCACTATGTCCGCCCAGACAGCCACTTAGATAAAGAAGCTTTCACTCGATGCAATTCCACCTACTTTCCTGGACAATGCATCCCGATGCTCCCCGAAGAGCTCTCAAATGAGCTATGCAGTCTCAAAGCAAAAGTACCAAGGCTTACACAATCGGTGTTTGCTGAATTCGACCCCTCTGGAGAACTAGTCCATTATTCCATCGAAAGGACCGTTATTAAGAGCAGAAAACGGTTCACCTATAAAGAAGCGCTACAAGTGCTCGAAAAGAAAAAAAGAAGCGTTCATGCCGCACTACTCAATCGCATGGTTGCATTGTGTCAGCTACTGAAAAAAAAGCGCTTTGAAAGAGGCAGCATCGATTTTGCCATGCCAGATGATGTCATCCTCGTGGATGAAAAAGGGGTTCCTCTAAAAATTGAGCGCGTAGAGTATGACGTAACTCACCAAATGATCGAAGAGTTCATGTTGAAGGCCAATGAAATTGTGGCAAAACACCTCTCTTCCAAAGGAAAAATACTCATCTACCGCGTCCATGAGCAACCGAGTAACGAATCGTTTCAAGATTTTTTCCACTTTGCCAGGTCTCTCGGATTTACCCTACCCGCCGATCCTACGCACAGAGACATCCAAAAACTCTTTCTGCAAGCGCAAACTTCAGCGCACCTGCCCCAGTTATCCGTTAGCTTCATTCGCAGCATGCGCCTTGCCTCTTACTCTTCGGATAATATCGGCCATTACGGCTTGGCGCTTGAGCACTACTGCCACTTTACAAGCCCCATCCGCCGCTACACCGACCTGATTATTCAGCGGCTTTTATTTGATGAATTGCCCCTTGATGCCAACATCGATCGCGTAGCTACTGCCTGCTCAGAAAAAGAGCGCGTCTCCTTTCGCGCAGAGAGCTCTGTCACTTTACTGAAAAAACTACGCTTGGCAGGGACCTACTTTGCAGCCGATCCTCGCCAAATCTATCAAGCCACCATCACTCGCATCAAACCTCACGCCCTCTTTTTTGAAGTCCCCCTCTTCGATCTCGAAGGAAGTGTCCATGTCTCAGAACTCGGAAATGATTATTTCGAATACAACCCTATCCAAATGTCTTTTCGCGGCTCTCGCACGGGGAAAATCTATTTAACGGGCCAAATGATCTCCGTACGCCTCGACCAGGTCAATTACATTCTCCAGCAATCTCACTGGAGCTTGCACAATAAAAGATAATTCGCCATGATTGAAGTGTGAAGAAATATTTCTTAACCGGTCTTGTCACCCTGCTACCCCTCGCAGTGACCATCTGGGTCGTTCACCTAATTATCCATTTAGTAACCAAGCCGTTCACCGGCATAATGAAAATGATTGCAGGCACACTCCCCATTAAATCAGTGGGGATTTTAACAAAAGATTACATCATCGCAATCCTGAGTCCCCTCCTCGTCCTTATTCTACTCGTTCTATTCACATGGCTCTTAGGGCTTGTCGCAAGGCGCTTCTTTTTTAATCAATTGATCCGCTTTGGCGATCGGATGTTGCATAAAATCCCTTTAGTCAACAAAGTCTACAAAACCTCTAAAGACATCGTCAAATCCCTCTTTGGAGAAACAACACACTCATTCCAGCAAGTCGTCATGATCCCCTTCCCCTATCCTGGTTGCTATTGCATAGGCTTGATCGCCAAGAAATCGCCTAAAACATGTTCATCTGCCGAAGGAAAAGAGCTCGTATCGGTCTTCGTTCCTACAGCCCCCAACCCAACCACTGGCTTTTTAGTCATGTCAAATCAAGCAGAGTTAATCTATTTAAAAATGAAAAACGAAGAGGCAATTAAGTACATTGTTTCTTGTGCAGTCATCGTACCTGACAGGCCAATCCCATGAGAAAACAGCTATTCACCGGCTTCATCATTATCCTACCCTTAGCTTTGACACTAATGGTGTTCTTTTTTCTATTCGATGTCTTTACAAGCCCTTTTATTGCCGTAGTCGACCCGATCATTGTCCAGATCCAAAAACAATTTCTCGTCAAACTCCCCCCAAGCATTACCCTATTTGTGGCGCGCATTTTTTCTCTCATCTTTTTGTGCGTCTTCATTTTGCTTTTAGGTATGATGACACATTGGTTGATCGTAAGAAAATTGATCGACTTGGGAGAAAAATTCATGGACCGCATCCCTTTTGTCAGCACTGTCTATAGAACCAGTCGAGAAGTATTGAAAGCCCTGTTCTCCACCAAAGGAAAAAAAGCCTTTAAAAAACCGGTCATGATCCCCTTCCCAGGAAAACCCAATTATAGCCTCGGATTCCTCGCTGGAGAAGTGGCTCCAGAGTGCCAAGAGAAAATCCAAACACCCCTTGTCTCCGTCTTTTCCCCTACCGCTCCTCACCCCATCTCAGGCTTTCTTTTTCTCGCCCCCAAACAAGATGTGCGAGATATCGACATGACGAACGAAGAGGTCGTCAAATTCCTCGTCTCCTGTGGCATGATCCTCCCAGAATCGGACGATAAGGAGGGAGATGCCCCCTTCTAACCCCACCCGCGTCGTCTTTTTCCAAGTCCAGAAAAATAGCCAAAAAATCGCCCGCCTCACAACTGCTGCCTACTCCCATTTTGAAAAAAAAGAACACCTGCTCATCCTTACAGAAGACCTAAAAAGCGCCTCTTTCGTCGACGAGTTATTATGGAAATCCCCTCCATCCAGCTTCCTTCCCCACGTGCTAAGCGACAGCGATACCTCTGAATGGATCGCCATCTCCTGCGTTAAAAAAAATATTAATCAGGCAAAAATTGCCTTTAACCTGTGCCCAACCCCCCTTCTCATCGAAGGTCCCTTTCGCACGATCTACGAGTTCGAAGACCTGACAACGCCTAGCAAAAAAAACTTTTCTGCTTTGCGCTTCGATGCCTATAAAAGCGCTGGCTACTTAATTGAATCTCGAATATAATACTCCATTTTGTAAACGGAGCAAATCAAATGACCCGCATGAGCAAACAGGGCAAAAAACGCCACATTTCTAAAAAAGCCCCCCGCCTTCCTGGCGTAAAAACAGGCCCCAAGAAAGATGCCTTGGAACAAGGTTTTAAGCCTCACGAAAATGCAATCGGTGAACTCACCGCAAATCGTTTCATCCCCAAAATTTAATAGGACAATATGACCAGACACAGCAGCTACGGAAAAAGCGGAAAAGGAGCCAAAAAACGCAACGTTCTCAAGCGATTCGAACGGGTCGACATGTTGAGAAAATTGGGAAAATGGGTCGATGGGAAAAACACCAAAGTAACCGGCCTTCCCAAAACACCTTCTGCATAATTTGGACATCCACATATACAATCGTCAAAAAGATTTACCCCTTGACAAGGCCTCAGTAAGGGCCTTGGTCAAGGAGCTGGTTTCTTATTTAAACATATCTCATTCAGAGATTTGCATTTACTTCGTCTCTTGCAAAGAGATTTGCCGTCTACATCTCGACTTTTTTCAAGACGAAACCCCCACGGACTGCATCTCATTCCCGCTAGATGAAGAGCACTTAGGTGAAATTTTCGTTTGTCCCCGCACAGCTATTGAGTATGCTCAAAAAAAGAAACTTGACCCTTACCAAGAAACTGCTTTGTATGTAGTGCATGGCATCTTGCACTTACTTGGCTATGACGATTTAGATGCAAAAAGCAGAAGGGCTATGCGCAAAAAAGAAAAAAGTTGTATGGATCATCTCTATACCCAAAGTATAAAAATTGGATCTAAATGGCATCCTCCATCATAGAAAGTGCTATTCTACCCACTGTATTTCTCTTAGGAGCTCTTTTTTTAACTACTGTAGCAAGCTCTCTACTACAGCTCGGCAAATTTAAATCTAAAGAATTATTGCGCTCTGCAAATCCCCCGCATTTTTTTTTCTTAACGATCCTCAAAAAATTCTTTCGACTTAACGAATGGGAAAACGTCTACTTTTGCATCTCCCTATCCAAGCACATCTATGAGCTGGCTTATGCAATTACCGCCTTTTTTTATCTCATGGCAACTATGCCAAGTTTACAAGGCGGCATCCTGGCAGATTTGCCCAGCTCGCATCACTGGACGCCGCTCATTTGGGCAGCTCTCGCCATTATCTTTCTCTTTGTCCTACTTGATTTTACCCTACGACTGCTAGCCAGTGTATGGAGCCGCCCTCTCTTGAGGCTTACAGCTCCATTCGCCTCGATCTACTTAAGCCTTCTCTTTCCTCTCACTGCCGCGCTATTACAGCTCATGAGAACCCTTGTCACAAAACTGCATTTTGAAGAGCAGCCCGTGACCGACCGAACAAAACTGCACGAAATGATCCGCGAATCGGAATTAGAAAAACACCTCGATCCTGCGGATCAAAAGCTCATTAGCTCATTTGTGAACTTCAAAGGACGCGTGGCCAAAGAGATCATGGTTCCAAGAGTGGATGTCTTTAGCCTGGCTGCGCACACGCCAATTCGAGAAGCCGCAGCCCTTTTTGCGACGGAAGGATATAGCCGGATTCCCATTTTCGCCGAAAATCTCGATGAGATTCGGGGTGTAGTTCTATACAAGGACCTATTAAAATGCTTTGCCACACCCAACCACAATCTCGATGCTCCCCTACAAACCATTGCAAAACCTGTTCTCTATGCCCCTGAAAACAAAAAAATCACTCAACTACTCCAAGAGTTTCGCAACAAACATCTCCACATGGCCATCATCGTGGACGAGTATGGCGGGACAGAAGGCATCGTCACCATCGAAGATATTTTAGAAGAACTCGTTGGCGAAATTGAGGATGAATATGACATCGGAGAGGCCAAAGATTTTTGGGAACTACCTGAAGGGGGATGGATGGTCGATGCGAAAATGACCCTCATCGACATTGAAACCCAGCTCAACATCAAAATCCCCCCTAACCCTGAATATGAAACCATTGGCGGCTACGTATTTCACTGTGCAGGGACCATCCCGGCAAAAGGGTGGAAACTATCCCATGACGAATTTGACCTCGAAGTCGTTCAATCCAACGAGCGATCGATTAAAAAAATCAAAATTACGCCCCGCGCTTTCCTAAAAGACCGACTTTAAAATTCCCTCTTCCAAAACAAATTCCACTTAAGGCAAAATGGGAGGGATATCGGAGGGTAATTTCTATGCGTCGCTCGATTTGTCTTTGTGAACCCAGTGCCGCACTCGCCGGCGATACCGCCAACTGGCGCTTTATCTACACTACAGCAAGTCACCTTCCGAAAGGAACGCGATTGCGTTTTGACTTGAGCAGCAAAGGGCGCCCAGTCGACTGGCAAATCCCGGACATTCACTCCAAAGACAAAGAAAATGCTATTTGGGCAGAAGTTGCAAATAAAACCATTGCAGCTACCAAAACAGAAGATCCCCAATCTGCCACTATAGCATTTGAGTTCACCCTCCCTGTAGAGCTAAAACCTGGAGAGAATTTCACCATTTACATTAAAGCCAATGCTGCGCAAAAGACCGTCCAAAGACGCCGCCCTTTCCATCTCTTTATCGACCCCAAAGGCAAAGGAGATTACAAGGAGAGCGAAACATTTTTTCTCGATGTACGCGGCAACCACCTGAAAACTTTGCGCATCATTGCCCCCTCCTTAGTAAGTCGCAACAAGCGCTTCGATGTCATCGTCCGATTTGAAGATGTTTTTGGCAATCTTACATCGAATGCCCCTGAAGGGACGCTCATCGACCTAAGTTACGAGCATTTAAGAGAAAATCTCAATTGGAAGCTCTTCATTCCAGAAACGGGTTTCATCGCCCTTCCCAATCTTTATTTCAATGAGCCTGGCATTTATAAAATCCAGCTGCGCAACCTCAAAACAAAAGAGCAGTATTTTTCGCCTCCCATCAAATGTTTACCGGATGGCGCTTTGAGCCTGTATTGGGGGGCACTGCATGGCGAATCGGAACGCATCGACTCTGCAGAAAACATCGAATCTTTTTTACGCCACATGAGAGATGATCGAGCGCTGCAGTTTTTTGCCACCTCTTGCTTTGACAGCGAAGAAGAGACATCTGGCGATGTTTGGAAAGGGATCGTACAACAAGTAGCCGAGTTTAATGAAGACGACCGATTTGTGGCCCTTTTAGGGTTTCAATGGCTAGGGGAGCCCAAAGAAGAGGGCTTGCGCCAATTTCTCTATGCAAAAGATAGCAAGCCTATCATGCGGCGCAAAGATACAAAGACCAACTCGCTGAAAAAGATCTACAAGACAAATAATGCCAAAGAGATGCTAGCCATCCCCTCTTTTACCATGGGCAAGAGCACTTGCTATAATTTTGAAGATTACAATCCAGACTTTGAGCGAGTGGTCGAAATTTACAATGCTTGGGGATCCTCTGAATGCTCCGCTAAAGAAGGGAATCCTTGTCCCATTCAAGGAGGAAAAAATGGCATTGCAGAAAGTGCCGAAGGGGCCATTCAAAAGGCTTTGAATCGCGGATGTCGATTTGGCTTTGTCGCGGGGGGGTTTGACGACCGAGGTCCTTATAGCGGCCTATTTGACTCAGACCAATCACAGTACCCTCCTGGGATGACGGCGATTTTAGCAAAAGAGCATAGCCGCGCATCTCTTTTCGAGGCGCTGCAAAATCGCTCTTGCTACGCCACAACGGGCGAGCGCATCATTGTAGGGCTGCATATTGCAGGCCACTCGATGGGATCTGAGCTCGATACTAAAACGCGGCCAGGACTAGAATTTAATCGACATATTACCGGTTACTGTATTGGAACGTCTCCCCTGTCTGAAGCTGTTTTGATTCGCAATGGCGAGGTATTCCGCACCCTTCCCATCCAAGACGACAAAGCAGAGTTTGAAATAGATGATATGGAGCACCTCAGCACCATCGCACTAGAGCCCAAATCTGAGCGCCCCCCATTCGTTTACTATTACCTCAGAGTGACGCAAGAAGATGGCCATATTGCGTGGAGCTCCCCTATTTGGGTTGATCTAACGGCGCGCAGTTCTAGCACCGTCTCTCCCAAAAAAGCCAAAAAGAAGATCAAAGAAGAACTCTAGGGACGATGGATAAAAGCCCGGAGAAGTTCGGGAACCTTTTTCACCATCTCCCTCCCCATAAGAATCCGTTCTTCTTGCACTCTTTGTGGACTATATACTCGATGTAAAGCTTGCTGCCAAAGCGAAAGAGGGGCCGAACTGCCGATTTGCAAATACACTGCATTTCTTTGGGTCAATTGAGGAAACATCTCGAAAAACAAATCAAAGAGAGCGTCTCCTTGAGCTGCCTGGAGCCTCTCCTCAAACGGGCGTTGAGGAACGACAGGTGCCGGGACTTCAGCCTGCCTTGCCGCTTGAGGCTCTTGTTGAGGTGCAACAGAGCCACTTTTCCTGCAAAAACAACAAGCCATAATCTGGGAAATCAACCAAGACAACTTCCCCCAAACCCACAAAATGCCCATTCCAGCCCACGTTTGTTGCCAAACCACTGTAGCTGCAGCTACTTGTGTTGGAGCTGCGCCCACTCCGCCGGGGGCGGGCCTAACTGCAGCTGGGGGAGCTACCGCTGGAGGAGGTAACGGAGGTTCTGCTAGCGGACGTCCTACGGGTGCTGCCATAAAATTCCCAATTCAGGCAACATCATAGCGCAAAAAGAAGTTGACGTCTTCTGAAAGAAGTTTTTATACGGAACGTATGGGCCCAAATCATATCAAGACTCGACCGATCGCTCGACAGATCCTCTGTCTTGCGCTTTTCATCGCGAGTCCTCTTTTTGCTGCAAAAGAGGTCGATGAAATCAAGCTGCATGCTTTATATCTCATGCAGCAAAATAAAATCGAAGAGTCTCTAGAGCGATATCGAGAATATGCAGAGGTATCGGGTCGCCACGATTTTGATGTTTTGCAACAAATGGGCTTAATTTTACTGCAAAAAGGGATCCAAAGCGAAGATCCAGAAACATTTATGATGACTCTATTCGGTGCCGGACTCTCTGGATCCGCAGCTGCCATTGAGATCTTGGCCAGAGGGATCGCAAGCCCCGACCCTCAAATCCAGCTGCTCTCTTTGCACTTTATGGCTAAATTAGAAGATGACCGCGCCACCGATTTTCTAAATCTTGCGATGAGTTCCGATTTTTTAGCCATTCGCATGGAGGCAGCCTTTTATCTTGCACAAAGAAAGCATCCTCATGCAGTGGGGCAAATCGAAGGGTTAATGTATCGCCTCCCCCCCGCTTTTAAAGCCTATTTCCCTCCCCTTTTCGCCCTGCTCGGAACCAACGATGCCACTCAGTCGTTGCGCAGACTGATCGAAGATCCCGATCCACAAACTAGGGTCGAATCAATCCTCAACGTAGCGCGTTTAGGACGCGACGACTTTCTACCACAACTGCGCAAACGCCTCACTCACACACACATTGCAGAACTTGAAGCGGCAGCTTTTGCAGTAGGCGTTTTGAAAGATAGCCACTCGATCCCAAGACTTACAAAATTAGTCCAATCCCCAACTGACACTGTGAAACTTGCAGCAAGTTTTGCCCTCTTTCAGCTCGGCGATCGCTCCCACGTTCCCGTCATCGAGTCTTTGGCCAAACAATCCAATCTGTTTGCCATCACATCACTTGGAGCCATTTCCGAAACAGAAGACACTCTTGCTCAATTAGTTCGCTCAGATGACCTACAAGTGCGCATCAATGCAGCAGTGTCTCTTTTACAACGCCGCGATATACGCTGTTTGGGGGCGTTATCTGAAATCCTGATTGTGGATACTCGCGATTTAGCTTTTCACCCATTTAATTCGGTAGGCAGATCATTTTCTACCTTAAAGGCCATCCCTTCAGCCGAACTACGCGCAAAAGATTCGACCGTAGACTTAAGTTATTCTCTTGCAATCCGCGAACATTTACTACGAGAAGCGATGCACCTGCCTCAAGAGCATTTCTTAAGACTGGTTCGCGCGCTTTTTACCAAGCAACAACATGACCTTGTTCCCACAGCGATCGCACTCACGGAGAGCCTACAAACTCCAGAAGCGATCGCCACCCTCAAAGCAGGTGCGGACAAAATGAGCTCTTCGCTCGTGCGCGATTATTGCAGATTGGCCCTTTACCGGCTCAAGCAAGAAGGTCCTTATGAAGAGGCTGTCCATCACTGGGTCATGCACCAAAAGGGGGTAGATCTCATTCAATTTAAACCACTGCTTCCTTGGAAGTATCGACTCGAACAATCCGATTACACTCTCACTGCGGAAGAAACTTCCCGCCTCCTCGTAGAATCTTTCCTCTCCATTGCGAACCAAAGAGACGAGATGAGCATCTCATTTCTCCTCGAGGCCATCCAATTGGGCAAACCGCAAAATCGCTATGCACTCATGGGCCTGCTCATGAAAGCTACAGAATAAGCCACCATTTCCGCTATAATTGCACGATCATGAAAACCTGCATTTATGCATGCTTGCTTGCTGTTTGCCAAGCGTTTGCAGAAGATCTGCAAGTGGATCTGAAGGATCCTTCTTGGAAAAATGGAGTGCTCTACACCACACAAGGAGGTGTGGTGCAAACCGAAGGCCTTCGCATTCAAGCACGAACAATTCAATACTTCCATCGCGAAGAAGAGGGACAGTTAATTCAAAAAATTGAAGCTGAGGGCGATTTATTGCTGCAGTACAAAAATCGCGTCTTTGTCGGCAGCGAACTCTCCTTTGATTTTGTCAATAAAACAGGGACAATCTACGACGGCAAAACCTCTACTGCCATGTGGTATATTGGAGGCGATGAGATCCAATTGAATGCAGATGCAAGCTATCGCGTCAAAAACGCCTTTCTGACTACTTGTGAAAACAAGCAAAGCACCTGGGATTTTTTTGCAAAATCCATCAAAGTGGTTAAAGATCAGCGATTGGAAGCTAAATCTTTGCGTTTTCGCTATCTGCAAATCCCCCTATTTGGCATCCCCTCATTGCGACTGAATTTACATAAAATGCAAGACCCCATTTTTCGCTACTACCTGAACTGGCATAAAGGGCCCAAAGCGGGCTTTCGCTACCAGCTATACTCTTGGAAAGAAGCGGCCCTTTTTGGAAGACTGGAATATCGGTGGAAGGTGGGATGGGGCGGCGCCATAGAGGCGCAATATTTTCCAGAACATCAACGCACCACATTCGTCAGCCGCAATTACGTGGGTACAGATTACCTATTCAATGCGCCAGATGCAGAATTTCGTTATCGCGTCCAAGGCGCCTTCCAACAACGAAGCGAAAATGGCCAAAGCACAGCACATATTACGTGGGATAAATACAGCGACGTACGGATGCCTGGCGATTTTAAATTTGAAGATTTTGAAGTCGATACTGCCCTGAAAACACAAGCTCGTTTTCACTACTTGGACGAAAATTTCATTACACAACTCAATGTACGCCCCAGAGTCAATCCCTTTGAATCGATCAAACAAGACCTACCCTCGTTTTATGCCACTCTTCGCACATTACCTCTTGGTGCTACAGGCATTATCTCTACCAGCTATTTGCGAGCAGCCTATCTCAATTTTCAATATTCTACTCAACTGCTGACTTCGTTACAAAATTTTCACTCGCCTCGCATCGAAGTCTTTGAAAAACTCTACCGTCCCATCCATATCAAAGCCCTCACCCTCGCGCCAAATCTTGGTGGCCAAGCCATTTTTTATGGCACAAGCCCAAGCCATCACCCCCAATTACTAGGACTACTTTCTTACGGCCTCAAGGCCTATGGCCGCGGCTATAGACAGTTTTCTAACTATCGCCATATGATTGAGCCCTATATCTTATATCAGGCGTTATCTCGTCCCACAGTCTCTCTCGAAAATCATTACATCTTTTCTATCCAAGATGGCTACAAAAAATTGCAACAAGTCGAAATCGGGATACGCCATCAACTATTCTCATCAGCCAAGCCCTATCAAGAGGCCCATTTTGTCGCTAACCTCTATGCGAATGCTTTTTTCCAAGATCCCGTAATGGCTCAGTTAATCCCAAAAGCCTATCTCGATCTCACCTGGAACCTTCCTAGCATCCTTTTGACCCTCAATAATTGCTATAATTTTTGGCAAAATGTATGGGATTATTCCAATGCACAATTCAAGTGGACGGCCAATGAACATGTAGCCTTTAGCGTCGAGGGACGCTACCGCTCCAAATACGACTGGCGCAAAGCCGACCACACAAACTTTGTGCTCGATGTATCCCGACCGCTCGAAGAGCTCCTCGAATCTCCTCTATCGGACCGCAGAGTTTCTCTACTCACTAACCTATTCATCCGCCTCAATCCATTTTGGGAATTGCAATTTGAATCGCATCATGGATTTTATAGACTCTATAAAAACCACATCGATGAGGCCCCTTTTACCGAATTTAAGGTGCACCTTTATACTTGGATTAGTACGGCGTGGAAACTCCACATCTATTACGGCTACACAGTACACAACCACTTTGACTGGAACATCGATCTACAACTCGTCAAAAAACAGTTTTGACAGATGAGCTTAAATGTGAAGTTATTTATACCCAATAAATTTCAAGAGTTGGCCAAAATAACGATCTGAGCAAGGCTTTTTGTTCGAGCGGCAAGATCAACGATGGAACGATATAACGATCATTTTTTCGGAATGCTTAAAACGGTACTGACTCATCAACCCTCTCTTCAATCTCATCGAGACATCTTTCATTACTCTGCAGTCTTTTCCATTCCAGTTTGCCTCGACGAAAGTTCACCAACAACCCTATCGGAAGTCGTGAAACTTTTAAATAATTGAACACTTGTGCCTGTTGTTCTCGTCCCAAGCTTTCGCAACACTTGAGCTCCACTAGAGATATAGTCGAAAGTTGTGGATGAAAGGCTAAGAGGAGTACGCTCATGAAAAAGTTTGTCCTACCACAAGATAAAAATCCATCAGTGATTTCAACACGGTCTGCCCTCGATGAAGTGCTTCGAAATGGAGCCAAAAAGCTCCCGCTTACGTGGATGAAAGAGAGGGTCATTTACAACACTTACTATGAACACTTTGATGATTTTCGAGGGGCAATTCTGGGCTTTTTTGCAGTGTTGTCGACTGTGGCTGTGGAGTCGATTTTAGGTCAAACCTTGAGAAGCCGCGTGAGGGATAAATTCAGAGCAATTGGAGCTTCCGCGACCAACT
>JAKAFF010000135.1 GCA_021818045.1 bacterium | reverse complement strand
CTTAGCTTCTTAAATTTTTTGCGGCCATCATGGCGGCCCATCTTTGGTCGATCACTCGTCGCCCATATTGCGGCAATATGGGCCTCCTCGCGATCAACCAAATCTGGACCACCCTGAGGCCCCCAAAAATTAAGAATCTACCCGCGCACAGTATAGATTCAGGTAATATGCAAGCACAAAAAGGGCTCACCACCCAAGAAGCTCGTGAGATGCTCAGGCAATTTGGTCCTAATGTGCCACCAGCCGCAAAATCCCGGCGCTGGCTGCTTTTTTTGCACAAATTCTGGTCTCCTATTCCCTGGCTTCTCGAAATCATTATCATTCTTGAAATCGCACTCCATAATGTGGCCGAAGCATGGATTGTCGGAATTCTTTTAGTATTTAATGCTTCCTTGAGCTTTTTCCAAGAACAGAAAGCAAAAAAAGCACTTGAACTGCTAAGAAAACAACTCGATGTCCAAGCCCGAGTATTACGTGATAGAAAATGGCAACTCATCCCTAGCCGAGAGCTAGTCCCCGATGATTTGATCCGCATTCAAATGGGAGATTTACTGCCAGCAGATGTGCAGCTGATAGAAGGTTCGTTGATCGTGGACCAATCCATGCTAACGGGCGAGTCTATGCCCGTTGCATGTAATGCAGGGATGGTAGCTTATGCAGGTTCTATTGTTGCAAAAGGCGGCGCATTTTGCACAGTCATTGCAACAGGTAGCAAAACCTATTATGGCAAAACAGCAGAGATTTTAAAGACTGCCCAAGCGCCTGCTCATCTAGAAACAATGATATTTCAAATTGTAAAATACCTTGTTTACTTTGATTGCGCTCTGATTGCTATTGTGTTCCTGTATTCCTTGTACAATGGATTTTCTTTGGTGGAGTTAGTTCCCTTTTCTCTTCTTCTTCTTGTAGCCTCTGTGCCCGTGGCTTTGCCTGCCACTTTTTCTTTAGCAACGGCATTAGGTGCTTTGGAGCTTGTCAAAACGGGGGTGTTAGTGACTCGTCTTTCAGCTATAGAAGAGGCTGCCAGCATGAATATACTCTTTGTTGATAAGACGGGAACGATCACCCAAAATACGATGGTTGTATCGGGTGTCTACCCACAAGGGCGATACTCAAAAGATGAGGTATTGTTTTTTGCAGCGATGGCCTCTGAAGAGGCGACGCAAGACCCGATCGATCTTGCGATTTTAAATGCGAGTAACAAGATTTCGCTTCAAGCTCAAAAATTGGAATTTATTCCTTTTGATCCCGATAAAAAATATTGTGAGGCACTAATTTCTTATGCGGGCCAACAATTGCACATATTCAAAGGTTCGCCGATCATCTTGGCAAACGGCGAGACGGTACCAGATGTGCCTGGGGCCCGATTTATTGCAGTTAGCATTGAGGGTCATTTTATTGGCTTCATCGCCCTATCCGATCCACCTCGTGAAGATGCAGCCAAACTGATTCAACAAATGAAAGAGCTTGGGATTCAGCAGAAGATGATCACAGGAGACAATGCGATAACAGCCAGAGCTGTCGGAGAGAAAGTGGGAATTCAGCCTGCAGATATTTTTGCGAATGTTTTTCCTGAAGATAAATTCAAGATCATTACAAAATTTCAAAAAGAGGGATGGATTTGTGGCATGACTGGTGATGGGGTGAATGATGCGCCAGCTCTTCAAAAAGCGGAAGTGGGTATTGCGGTTAGCAATGCGATGGATATCGCAAAAGCTGCTGCAAGTCTCATCCTGACAAAGCCAGGCCTGGGAAATATTCTCGACGCCATTAAAACCAGCCGGCAGATTTATCAACGAATGTTAACTTACGTACTCAATAAGATCATAAAAACCCTGCAAATAGCAGTGCTTTTGGGTGTCGGACTCATTTTAGAAAAGCAGTTTGTGATCTCTCAATTGTTGATTGTTCTCCTCTATTTTGCGAACGATTTCGTTACGATGACGATTGCTACAGATCATGTGAGTTATTCCAACAAGCCAGATCGTTGGGAGATTAAAAAATTGACTGCCATTGCTTTGGTTTTTGCCTTTTTTATTCTCATTTTTTCTTTTTTTGCGCTCTTTTTTGGACAAAAGATTCTTCAGCTTTCAGTCTCTCAAATACAGACATGGGTGTTTCTTATTTTGGTTTTTACCGGTCAATGTACTATCTACCTCATTCGTGAGAGGCGCCATTTTTGGCATTCAAAACCCAGTTTGTGGATGGTGGGTAGCTCTGTGTTAGATATCTTTGTTGTGGTTGTGTTAGCCGCTCAAGGTGTTTTGATGACAAAAGTAGATGCGCTTTTGATTTTTGGTCTCATGGCTGCAACGATGATTTATTTTGTGTGTTTAGATTTTCTAAAAAAAATATTTCACTGATTCAAGTTTATACACAAATGAGTTCAAAAGTTGGTTTTGGGCAACGCGAAAGCTTCTCTCGGCTCAAAATCGAGGCGCCGCCTCAGCAGAGTCCCGGTTCTTCGGGTTGTCTTTGTATAGTGATTAGAAATTCTTGCCCACTTCTAAGCTGGCAAAGTAGGATTGAAAATAGGGGCCAAATTCCCCTTGGAAGTCAAAAGAGCCATAAATATTTGTCCGATGTTGGTGAGGAATCAACATGCAGTGTAGTTCTACCCCGCCTACATTCTGTATATGGGGGTTGCCTATAGCTACTGAAAACGGAAGAGTTGAAGAAACGAATGAAACGGTTGCGTTGTCCATATGAAAAGGGGCGTAGTTGATGTAACTTGCTTTTTCGATGAGCAAAAGTTTTCCCCAAGACAGGGTCAATATTTCATAAAAGCGAAGACCTGCTTCGCTACGAAGTAAAGAGGCATATTGGTGGGGCACCGAAAGGGCAATCGGTCCTTGCTCCTGATAAGAGTTTTGCCAATTGTTTGGCCAGTCCATCATGCCAAAAGGTTCAACATAGTACAAGGTCTGTTTCGAGTCTATGAAGGGCCGAATCACTCCTGCTTCGATATGAGGGGACAAAAGGTATCCAGTTAAGTGACTTGTGGCCGTAAGGACGTTATGGCGTACACTATGGATTTGATACCCACCCCCCCAAATGGCGCCATTTATGTATGCTACATTTCCATTCCAAGACCCATATACAAAAGCTGTTTCTTGGTTGATTCTGGCGTGACCTAAACCTTGTGCATAGTGAACGTAATTAAATGCATAGGCAAGCCCTCCGCCGAGGACACCTTCTTTACTGCGGCGGGCGTCGCAACCGAGCAGTGTGCCAGCGACTTGATTTGTCAAAGAAGGCATGTTTCCTTGCGTTGCTTGGTGCAATAAATCTCCAAAGGGTGTCATCCAAAAACTATAGGAAGAATCTTTGGCAAGAGTCGGATAGTGCAAGGATTGAGAGCTCGTAGTATGTTCATTTTCTGTGATTTTGTGTGTTTGATACACGTCAGATGCCTCTGCCATCAAGCTCAAAGGCTGCTGGATGAGTGTGTTTTTGAGTTGTCTTCCGATTTTAGCATAAGTCTGATGCATGTGAAGGGCAAAGGACTCAGAGAGCATTGTATACAATACGTTTGCCACAGAGCCTATTGCAGTAGGAGTCATTGCATTTGCTAGCTGACTAAGCGCGCAGCTAGTAGCTTGGGCGGCGAAGCCCCCTGGGGGGCTCCAACTTGGGAAATTATCAAGAAGGTTTGAAAGGTCGTAAAGAGACGCGGACGTTTGTGAGGGGATAACAAGAGCTAGTGCTGCATTTGAGTTAGTGCTCGCATTGCCATTTCCTCCTACAAGCCCAATGGTTCCTTCGCTATTCAGGGCGCAAGCAGTGACGGAAGCGTAGCCATTTGTGTTGCTCCAAGTTGGAAGGCTATCCAGAGCATTAGAAAGGTCATAAAGAGAGGCGGAAGCGCCTGAAGGGATGACGAGCGTAAGTGTCGCATTTGAGTTAGTACTCGCATTGCCATTTCCTCCTACAAGCCCAATGGTTCCTTCGCTATTCAGTGCGCAAGCATAGACGGAAGCGTTGCCATTTGTGTTGCTCCAAGTTGGAAGGTTATCAAGAGCGTTAGAAAGGTCATAAAGAGAGGCGGAAGTTTGTGAGGGGATAATAAGAGCTAGTGCCGCATTTGAGTTAATGCTCGCATTGCCACTTCCTCCTACAAGCCCAATGGTTCCGGCGCTATTCAAGGCGCAGCCCAAAGTGTAAGCGTAGCCATTTGTGTTGCTCCAAGTTGGAAGGCTATCGAGAGCGTTAGAAAGGTCATAAAGAGAGGCGGAAGTTTGTG
>JAKAFF010000134.1 GCA_021818045.1 bacterium | reverse complement strand
GGTTCTTTTTAGTGTGAGATCTTGTGCCGCCTTAATATGAAGATCTATTTCATGAAGGGAGACTTGTCCAGACAAAGGGGAAATATAGCCATCGATCAGAAGATTTGTACTTAAAGAGGCAATTTCATCGGGAGTTGAAGGCTCTACATTTTCGAATGGAGCCGCGATCAATCGGGAAGTGAAGATAAAACACAGAGAAAAAATTATAACGAGGCAGACGATTTCAATCTACTCGCGAATGGTCAATACAGAAAAGCTCCCGAGATACCCCGGGAGCTTTTTGAGAAAAGATCGGATTAATAATCCATCTCGTGGCTGTGACCACCTGCAGGAGCGGCTGTTTTGTCCGACTCCTCTTCGGTGATAATCGCCTCAGTTGTGAGGAGAAGTCCTGCAACTGATGCTGCAAATTGGAGAGCGCAGCGAACGACTTTTGTCGGATCCACGATCCCTTTTTGGATCATGTTGACATAGACGTCTTCACGAGCATCGTATCCATCTTGAAGGCCGGCTGCCAACACTTGTTGAACGACGATCGATCCTTCTTTACCTGCGTTTTCTGCAATTTGGCGTAAAGGATAAGAGAGGGATCTAGCAATGATCTCTGCTCCGATTTTGACGTCGCCTGCAAGTGTAGATAGCAGTTTTTCAAGAGCGGGGAGGGTGCGTAAAAGCGCTGTTCCGCCGCCAGGGACGATCCCCTCTTCAACGGCCGCTTTTGTCGCCTCTTTCGCATCGTCGACGCGATCTTTTTTCTCTTTCATCTCTACTTCTGTTGCAGCCCCTACGCGAATCACGCCAACGCCGCCAGATAGTTTTGCCAGCCGCTCTTGGAGTTTTTCTCGATCGTAATCAGAAGTTGCCTCTTGGATTTGTCGCTTGAGAAGAGCAATCCGGTCTTGGATCGCTTTTTTATCCCCTGCGCCATCGATGAGGGTTGTATCCTCTTTTTTCACGAGGGCTTTCTTCACGCGTCCCAACATGTCGAGAGTGACTTTCTCGAGTTGGATGCCAAGCTCTTCAGAGATGAATTGGCCGCCTGTTAAAATCGCGATATCTTCAAGCATCGCTTTGCGTCGATCGCCAAAGCCTGGAGCTTTTACAGCGACTACTTTGAGACCTGCGCGCAAGCGGTTGACAACGAGTGTTGCAAGCGCTTCCCCTTCGATATCTTCTGCGATGATGAGCAAGGGTTTGCCAGATTCTGCCGCAGCTTGCAAGATCGGGAGAAACTCCTTCATAGAGGAGATCTTTTTCTCGTAAATCAAGACAAGTGCATTTTCGTATTCGGCAATCAGCGTCTCTGCATTGGTGACGAAATAAGCAGATACATAGCCGCGGTCAAAGTTCATCCCTTCGACCACATCTAGCGTTGTTTCAAAGCCTTTTGCCTCTTCTACTGTGATCGTTCCATCTTTGCCCACTTTTTCCATGGCCTTTGCAATGATGGAGCCGATATCGGCGTCGCCATTTGCAGAGATCGTGGCAACTTGTGCAATTTCAGTTGAATCTTTAATGGGTTTGCTGATCTTTTTCAGCTCATCTACAACCACATTTACAGCAAGCTCGATCCCTTTTTTGATCTCCATGGGATTTGCACCTGCAGTTACGTTGCGCAAACCTTCAGAATAGATCGCTTCCGCGAGCACTGTAGCCGTTGTGGTGCCGTCTCCAGCTTTGTCGGCCGTTTTGCTTGCGACCTCTTTCACCATTTGGGCGCCCATGTTCTCGTGCTTATCTTCCAGCTCGATCTCTTTTGCAACGGTCACGCCGTCTTTTGTAATTTTTGGGGCTCCAAATTTGGAGTCGATTACGACATTGCGCCCTTTAGGACCCAACGTAACTTTGACTGCAGATGCCAAGGTGCGAACCCCTTTCAAAATCTTTTGACGGGCGTCTTCCTTGAATTTAATATTTTTAGGTGCCATAGTTCCTCTTTAAGTTACTCTTCAATAATTGCGATGATGTCGTCAGCTTTTAAGATCATATACTCTTCGTCGTTCAAGCTCACTTCTTGGCCTGAGTATTTATCCGTCAAAATGACATCCCCTACCTTCACAGGAACTGGGATCTCTTTGCCATCGTCGAGCTTTTTGCCAGAGCCAACAGCGACCACTTTCGCAGTTTCTTGCTTTTTCTTTGCAGAATCGGGAAGAATAATCCCCCCCTTCATCGTCTCTTGGGCCTCTTGCCTTTGGACTAGCACGCGATTTCCAAGTGGTTTTAGGGTGATCTTCTTTTCGCTTTTTACAGCCATAGGTTCTTCTCCATGTTTCTAGACAAATTCATTAATCAATATAGGAATATAGCGGACTATGAGATTTTTTGCAACCCAATTTAGCAAAGCTCGTTTAAGATTGCTAATCTCCTCCGTGTTTTTGGGGGTGCCTGTGTTTGTGTATAGTTTTAACATATTAAAAACCAGTAACTTAAAGGAAGAAACTCCCATGCCAGCAAGTCGTAGTGAAGTTGCGGTCCAAGACCGTTGGAATGTTGAGGCTTTGTACCAAACTTCCGATTCTTGGAAGGCCGACTTGGCTTTAGCCAAGGGGCAAGAGCGGTCTCCAAAATGGCCCGATTTAGCCCAATTCAAGGGGCGTTTGAAGGATGCCTCTTCGACTGTATCGTTGATTGATTCGTATCTTTCTTTACAAAGAAGGTTGGAAAAACTCTACGCTTATGCGCACCTACGGCTGGATGAAGATTTAGGTAACGACACATTCAAAAGTGGCTTTGGTCAAATTTCTAGTTTGTTGCACGAATTTAGTTTAGAAACCTCCTGGATAGAGCCCGAATTGCTATCGCTTGATCAAAAACAATGGGACCATCTCTTAGCGGATGCTAGTTTAGTTCCCTATCGATTTCATCTGGAAAAAATCGCGCGGATGCGTCCACACACTTTGGCGCCAGAACAAGAGCAATTAATGGCTTTAAGCGGCCAAGCTTTAGATGCGGCAAGCAAAGCTTTTGGGGCGTTGAACAATGCAGATTTGACATTTCAGGCAGCGCAAGATTCCAAAGGACAAGAGCATCCGCTTTCTAATGGGAGCTACCTCACTTATTTAAATAGCTCGGATCGAACATTGCGTCGCACGGCGTTTGAGCATTTGCATCGAGGGTATGAGTCGCATGCGAACACGCTTTGCGAGCTTTTGCAGGGGCAAGTACAGGGGCATCTTTTTGTGGCTCGTAGCCGTAATTTTGATAGTTGTTTGAAGGCGGCCCTATTTCCTCATCAAGTGGACCCAGCGGTATACACCAATCTCATCCAGGCGGTCCGCCGTCGCCTGCCCTTGATGCATGAATATGTCGCGCTTAGAAAAAAGCTATTAAAGCTTTCTGATATTCACGTGTATGACCTCTATGTGCCGATTGTACAAGAGGCGGAAGTAAAAATGAGTTATGAGGAGGCAAGAGATGCAGTGGTCGCATCGGTCGCACCTCTTGGGGCCGAATACCAAAAAGCTCTGCAAAGGGATTGGTAGAAGATCGGTGGGTCGATGTGTATGAAACACTGCGCAAGCGCTCGGGAGCTTATTCTAGCGGCTGCTACGATAGCATGCCCTATATTTTGATGAATTACCACGGCACTTTAAAAGATGTGCTGACTTTAGCGCACGAAGCGGGTCATAGCATGCATAGCTTTTTAAGCCGTAGCGCGCAGCCTTATATCTATTCCCAATACCCAATCTTTGTGGCGGAAGTCGCCTCGACATTTAACGAGCAGCTTTTGTTGCAGCATCTGAAAACGCAGGTCAAATCGGAGCGCGACAAGGCGTATTTAGTCAATTATCAAATTGAAGGGATTCGAGGAACGATCTTTCGCCAAACGATGTTTGCAGAATTTGAGCTCCAAATTCATAAGTGGGCAGAAGAGGGGACGCCTTTAACCCCTACTTTATTAAAGGATTATTATGCGCAGTTGAATCGGGAATATTATGGTCCGGAGATGGTCATCGATCCTGAGCTTGCAATCGAGTGGGCGCGCATCCCTCATTTTTATTACAATTTCTATGTCTACCAATATGCAACGGGACTGAGCGCCGCATTGACGTTATTTCAAAAAGCGATGCACGATCCGGTGGCTAAAGAGCACTATCTCACCTTTCTCTCTTCTGGAGGGAGCAAATTTCCCATCGATTTGCTGAAGGAAGCAGGGGTAGATATGCGTACTGAGGCGGCGATTGATTCAGCGATGGATTATTTCCAAGAGCTGTTAGGAGAGCTGAGAAAAAGCGTGTCAATCCAAAGTTAAAATGTCACCGGGGTCCACCAAAGTTAAAATGTCACCACCCCGATTAAAAAAGGGGATATAATTTTCTTCTTCCTCTTCCAGGC
>JAKAFF010000133.1 GCA_021818045.1 bacterium | reverse complement strand
CGAGCTGCAACTCATAGGCGGGTGCTTTTTACTTGGGAGCCGCCTACTGTTCAACCAATGTTGTTCGATCCAAAGGTGTTGCAGTTGTTTGGAAAGGTGTTCACTTGGGATGATGACTTGGTGGAAAATAGGGGGTTTATAAAGTTTTTCTACCCTGTACTACAGCCTCGTATGGAGTCGGTGCCTTCATTTGAAGAGAAACGCTTTTGCACGATGATAGCACGCAGGCTCAGTAGCAAGCATCCAAAACAGCTTTATCAAGAGCGCGAAAAAATCATCCGTTTTTTCGAAAATAAGCCGGGAGAGTTCGATTTGTATGGGGCTTATTGGGAAAAAAGGAAGTTCAAAAATTGGCACGGCGCGATTTCAGATAAACTGTCGGTTTTGAAGGGATATAAGTACTGTATCTGTTACGAAAATATGAAAGATGTACGCGGTTATATTACAGAAAAAATCTTCGATTGTTTTGCCGCGGGCGTGGTTCCTGTCTATTGGGGAGCGAGCAATATCACAGATTACATTCCGCCTGGATGCTTTATCGATCGAAGATGTTTTCAAAGCAATGAAAAGCTCTATGCATTTTTGAAAAAAATTTCTAAGCCGGAATATGAGGCTTACCTCGATAGCGCGATGCGATTTTTGCAAAGCGAGCAGGCTCAGAAATTTTCGAAAGAACACTTTGTAAAGACCGTAGTTAAAGTGCTGGAGTAACTGCCAAAAATCCATCCTCATAAATAGGCCCCCCTTTGCCAATGGGCAAAGTGCCTTGAAAAAATTGTCGCAAGATGTGCAGTCCTTGGGTTGCATTTTGAATGCAGTAGAAGCAGTTGCTGACCCACTCAGAGCCGCGCGTTGTGCCAGTTTGTTGGTTGAGTTGAAAGCGCGAGGTGATTTTTCGACGCCAATAGTTAGGATCTCCAAAGAGTAAGACGGGATTGGAGGGACAGCTACCCGTTTTTCTGCGAACCTCTTCTAAGCAATACTCAAAGTCCATGCCAATGCCGCCTTCTAAGAAAATGGGGAGGTCTAGGAAAAATTCGGCCTGCCGTTCTACAAGCCGATCGAGGCGATAGGTCATTTTCGCATCGATGTAGGGATTTTGCTTTTGTTCGTGCACTAAAGAGTTTTTGTTGTCCCGGAAATCGACGATATTGGCGCAAGAGAGGATGCCCACAGATTTGGCTGCGCGATTGCCCACTTCCATTGCTCCAGGCCCGCCCCCAGTGAGCAGGGCCAAGGGAGTATCATGTGAGAGGAGGGGGTGGTTCATCTCTGAGCGCATCGCAAGAAGGCCTTTGAGGAGTAGCGTCAGTTCGGTTTCAAAGTTGCCCTCCAGTAGGTTGGAGCCATACACTCCAATAACGGTCGATCTGCGAAACGTTTCCACCATGGTAAGAGGGACGAATAGCCCTGCCTCTTTTTCCGGTTTGAGGGTGTATTGCAAGATTTGTTTGGATGCAAGATCTGCCCAAAAGACGGGAATGCCAAATTTCGCAAGATCGATGAGAAGGGCCCGGTCTTCATGAGAAAAATAATCCCCAAAGGAGCTGGATGGGTGTTGAAAATAGATGCGCTTGAGACAGGTTTGTACTTGGTCGTTGAGGAGCATCCTTTTGAGTAGGGGGGTGGGGAAGTAGCGGGTAAGAAGCACCCCTTGAGAGGTGATAAGTCCCTCTTCGATGGCTTTTAGAAACGGGTAAGATGGGTTGCTTTCAAGATACTTTTCCGCAACTAATGCTTGCCGGCTTGGATGGGCAAGGCCTGGAAATTCGTACTTTTGGGGCTCCCGTTTGATCCAGTCTTGCTTTTGCAGCGCCTGCATTTGCGATCCTTTGACGACAAATACGGCAGCCATCGCTTTGTGCGGTTCTGGTGCTGTGGTGAATGCCTTGAAAATGGCTTCAGGATCTTCTAGCGAGGCGATGAGTTGGTCTCGATCTGAGAAGAAGACGTGCTCGCGGTGCGGCTCTAATGTGTAAAATTCAAGAGGAATGTCGTCGATAATTTGATGGCCTGCTCCAAATAGTTCGTAGATGTCTCCGGAGGCTGCGGTGTCGGGTTGAAGATAATCTGCACTCGTGTGATGCACTCCTTGCGGAAGAAGCGAGCTGACGACATGGGCATATACGGTCCGAATGTGCAAAGGTGTCGTTTTTACCAGTAGCATTTGGTTGGTGTGGACGAGGCGAGGAACTTCTTTTTCCCATTGCTGGTTTAAGTGGAGTAAATGACGGGTTTGCGACATATTTTCCCGTAGAGCTTTGATAATGGTGGGTAGAAGGCCATAAATGTCGACATTGTAGGTCACAATGCCATCGAGAAGAGAGATGAAGGCCACAGTACGCCCTTCAATTTTTTCCAAAATTAGATCGCCGCTTCCCTCCAACCCTCCTAAGGAAAGCAAAGGCTGCCCCATGCGGTCACAGCGGCCAAACATGCGCATCAAATAGTCGGGATTTCTCACGCGCCGCCGATCATCAGCTGCAAATAATTTGCCCACATACATCCCTACTTCAAGCAAATTTAAAGTGGCCTCTCCTAGATGCCCAATGGCTAAAAATTCGATCTCTATTTCTGCAGAGTGGGTGTCGGGATGTAATTCAAAATGAAGGTTCTGTGCTTGAAGCCCTAGCTGTGCAAGCGTGCTTTTTAAGTTGAATGTGATTAGCTGTGGATCGATTTTATACCCAACGAAGGCAGCGGAGATGTTTTCAATGCGGATGTGAGCTGATTTTTGCTTGCCGACAGCATGTAGTTGCGTGATTCTCCCATCTGGAGTCACTAAATCGTAGTGAGCCGATGTTAGATAACTTTCCACTAGTACCCTTTGCCCTTTTCATATAGGCCAATGAGCTCCGCAAAGGCGATGATGTGGCCGTGCATTGCTTTTTCTACCTCCGCTTTTGTGGCGCCGGCATGTAAGTCGAGCAGAGTGTCGAGTGCGTAGAGTTTGAAGAAGTAGCGATGCTGGCGGTCGGGAGGGCAGGGGCCAATATAGCAGTTTTCCCCAGCCGTATTTTTGCCTTGAGTGCCGCTGGGGATGCTATTTTCTTCAATGGATGTAATGTCTGGAGGGATGTTGAAGAGGACCCAGTGGTCGTACATTCCATCTGGCCGCAGCGATTTGGGGACGTCTGGATCATCCATGAGTAATACCAAACTGATGGTTGTCGAGGGAGCCGCTGTAAATTGAAGCGGCGGATTGATGTTTTTCCCTTCACAAGTGTACAAAGAGGGAATGATTCCGTTATGACTGAACGCTGAACTTGATATTTGCATGAACGCCTTAAGTAACTGTATGTGCAATTGCATGATAGAGGAAAGAGTTCATTTGTGTATAGATTGTGTTTTACTTGCCGAAAAGTGAGGTTAGCACCTAGACTCTTGAGTCTTTTGTGAGGGCTAAGATACGGTGCCTAGTGTCGATTTAGGGATGCCTTTGTCTCGTCCAAACCGGATTTGGGTGGGAGAGGAGTCTGGCAGGCGTGCTTTGCGGTGGACTGCGCGAGATCCTTTAGGATTGCCTGGGGATTGCGATCTGATCGTCTATTCTGCTAACGAGCAATATCTAGCTGCACTCAGCTTGCCTTTGGGACTGACGGTCCGAGAGAGGCTGCTTGATTGTGCCATTGACCTACAAGGGGTCACTCCTTTAGATCGATTGCGAAACCTTAGTCCAGCAGAGCGGCGACGATATCAAGGTGATGACAGCGATTCTTTGCTAGATAGACGCAATCCCACTTATGGGGTTGAAATAGGAGGGACGCGCGCTGCCGTCTGTAGACTGCTATTAGAAGGGGATGTTGTCCGTTACGCGGTCCCTGTACCCATAGAGGTGCGCGATGGGGTTTGGTGTATCAGATCCGGAGTCCTCGATTCGGAAGCTAGAGCTCTTGCATGGGCGCAAAGGGCGATTTCCCTGTATACCAATCCTTTAGAACATGGGGGGGATTTGAGCGCTGCTGCACAGGTGCGTGAGGGAGCTGCCTTCGTACGTGACGCTTTAAAAGGTGCGGAAAATAGGTACGGGGCTGTAGATAGACGGTATACAGTACTCAGAGAGGCTTGGAATGTAATGAATTATGTATTAGAAAGGTTAGGGAATGGGCGTGCGACACGTGGTTAGCAGTTCTTGTCTTGCGAGTGGGCCTTTATCTTTAGGTGTTCCTGCTCAGGGACCTGCTGTAGTAGCTAAAGAGGGGGAGCAGATTTTGCTATCTTGGCGAGCTGGGAATACTCTGGGAAGGCGGGGACATTGCGAGCTGAGAATGTGGGTTCCGTTGAGCCAGAGCACAAGATTTAAAGCTCAGATTTGGGATGGGCTTTTCCGAGGCAATTGTCGGGTTCGAAACG
>JAKAFF010000132.1 GCA_021818045.1 bacterium | reverse complement strand
GTAGCAGGTTGCTGCGAGATCTTCGGCTGTGGCGCCAAGCTGCATGGCAAGCGTTGCCCCAGCAATGAGTTCTGAGGCTTCTTGTCCAATGATGTGAACCCCTAAGAGTTTGTGCGTGTCTGCGTGGACCAGCATTTTTACAAACCCCTCCATCTCTCCCATACAACGCGCACGCGCATTTGCCTTGAAAGGCACTGTCGCTGATTGATAGGGGACATTTTTTGCTTTTAAATCCTCTTCTGTAAAGCCTACAGCTGCCACTTCTGGATGCGTATAAGCGACGCTTGGAATGCAGGCGTAATGAACCAAAGGCCGACGGCCGGCGATGAGTTCGGCAACCGCTGTCCCCTCTATCGATGCTTTATGCGCAAGCATGGGTCCATCAATGAGATCGCCGATAGCAAAAATGTGGGGCACATGGGTGCGAAATGAGTCATCCACAACGATAAAACCTTTGGGATCTTTTTGAATACCAAGTGTCTGTAATCCGAGATTTTCAGTGTAAGGGCGCCGCCCAATTGCCACGAGCACTACATCGGCTGTAAATTCTTTTTCGCCTGTCAGATCTTGCACAGTCAGCGTTGTGCCTTTTGCTTGGATCACTTTGTGAGATAGGTGAAAGTTCATCCCTTGAGCAGTGAGCATTTTCAGGAGCTCTCGAGATAGGGCCTGATCAAAGGTGGGGCAAATGCGATCGCAAAATTCGATGAAGGTCACTTCGGAGCCCAAGCGCTTGTAAACAGAGCCTAATTCAACGCCAATAACGCCTGCTCCCACAACTAACATCTTTTTGGGCACTGTAGTTAAGGAAAGAGCCCCCGTTGAGGAGATGATTTTTTGTTCATCAAATGGGAGAAAAGGGAGGGAAATAGGCTCTGAACCGGTTGCTAAAATGATGTGTTTTGCCTCTACTTGAGTCCCTTGGACATCGATTGTATGAGGCGCGATCAGCGTGCCAACGCCTTGTAGCGATGCGACTTTGTGCTTTTGAAAAAGTCCCTGAATGCCCGCTGCAAGTTTGGCAATCACCTCTTGCTTGCGGACCATCATCCGTTGAAAATCTTTGGAGCGCTCTGAATCGTAAAGGAGGACTTTCGAGGGGATGCATCCCACATTCAAGCAGGTGCCGCCAAATCCTGCACTTTTCTCAATGCAAATGGTCTTAAGTCCAAGCTGCGCTGCACGAATGGCCGCGACATATCCCCCAGGTCCTGATCCAAGGATTGCTACATCATAAGTCAAGCAATAGCCTCGTGGGTTCTTCCAAGTTCTTTTTGATGTGCATTAAAAAGGCGATCGACTCTTTGCCATCGACAATGCGATGGTCGTAGCTCAAGGCCAAATACATGATGGGGCGAATGACGATTTGATCTTGGACGACAACGGGGCGCTTGACAATGTTATGCATGCCGAGAATTGCGCTTTGCGGAGGGTTGAGGATCGGCGTAGAGAGCATCGATCCATAAACGCCTCCATTAGTGATGGAAAAAGTCCCCCCTTGCATCTCATCGACTGTGATGGCGCCCGACTTGGCCCTTTCTGCAAACACCTTCAACTGCTTTTCAATCTCTGCAAAAGAGAGATGGTCTGCATCGCGAATCACAGGAACAAAGAGCCCCTTATCCGTTCCCACAGCGATGCCTATGTCAAAGAAGTGCTGGTAGACAATCTCATCGCCGTCGATCCGCGCGTTGATGTCGGGAAATTCTTGCAATGCAGCGATGCAAGCTTTGACGAAAAAGGACATAAGGCCAAGCTTGACACCGTGTTTTTTCTGAAAATTTTCCTGCTCTTTTTCGCGCGTTTGCAATACATGGCTCATGTCCACTTCGTTAAAGGTGGTGAGCATGGCGGTTTGGTTTTTCACCTCTACGAGCTTTTGCGCAATGACTTTGCGCAATTTGGTCATTTTTTGCCGGGTTTGTCTTTGAGAGGTACGAGGAGGGACAGGCTGTTGAGGAGAACTTACTTTAGGGGGCTTTGGCTGCACGCTTTCTGCCAAAAACTGCTCTGATTTTTTTCTGGCAGAGGGCAGATCTTTTTTGGGAGAAGGGGCGGCGGCAACGGGGGGCGGTGTCTCTTTTTTCACTTCTACGGGCGGCGCTGCTACATCTGTATCTATAGTTCCGATCACCTGATCGATTTTAACGGTCTGCCCCCCTTTCACGTGCCACTCAATTTTGCCAACAGCCGGCGATCTGAGCGCTTGATTGGCTTTGTCCGTTTCGAGCTCTATGATCTCCTCATCCGTACGGACAATGGAACCTGAGGGTTTTAAAATCGCGCCAATGGTGGCTTCAATAATCGACTCCCCCATCTTAGGAACTTTGATTTCAACTTTCATGAAAGTGCCTTTTCGATAATTGCTTGCTGCTCTTGTTTGTGTTTTTTATTAGAACCTGTGGCGGTCGTTGCATTTTCTTCTCGCCCCACATAAATGGCTTGCGGCAAAAAGGGGCGAATATAATTCCATGCGCCCATATTTTGAGGCTCTTCTTGCACCCAAAAACATTGCTGAAAGCCTTTATATTTGGCCAGTATCTTCTTAAGTAATTCCTCATGCAAAGGATACAACTGTTCGATGCGGACAATGGCAATATCTGTGCTTTTGCGATTCGCAATCAGATCATAAAAGATTTTCCCGCTACAAAAGATCAGCCGGCGACACGATTTCGGGGGCACTGGATCATCGAGGATTTCTTGAAAAGAGCCCTGACACAGCTCTTGAAAATGGCTGGTGCAAGCGGGAGCGCGAAGTAAGCTTTTAGGAGTGAACACAATGAGCGGTTTTTTCTCAGCTCGCAATGCTTGGCGGCGCAGCAAATGAAAATACTGCGCAGGGGTAGATGCATTCACCACTTGGATATTCGAATTGGCGCTTAATTGCAAAAATCGCTCCATTCTAGCGGAGGAGTGTTCAGGACCTGCCCCTTCATAGCCATGAGGTAAAAGCATCACTAAAGAAGAGATGCAATTCCATTTTTGTTCTGCATTCACCAAATATTGATCTACGATAATCTGAGCGCCGTTGTAAAAATCGCCATATTGCGCCTCCCACAGCACAAGCGCATCCTTTGCCTCCCAAGAATAGCCGTACTCAAATCCCAATCCTGCATATTCGGACAAAGGGGAATTGACTACTTCAAAACGGGTCTTTGAAAGCGACAGCGGCGCATACATTTGCCCCGTTTCCATATCGACCCATACAAAGTGGCGCTGGCTAAACGTCCCTCTTTGAGCATCTTGACCCGCAAAGCGAATTGCCACTTTCTCATCGAGCAAAGAGCCGATCGCAAGCATCTCGGCTGTGGCCCAATCGACCTTTCCCGACTCACAAGCGCTTCGATCCTGCAGCCATTTTTGCAATTTGGGGTGCAAATGAAACCCTTGTGGAATTTGGCAAAATGCGCGAAGCACTTGTTGCAATTGCGATGCTTGAACACCCGACGATACAGGTGCAAACAGATTGGGCTTAGTAGGCGCCGGCAAAGGTTTTTTAGCGGCAATTTTTTCTTGCGCTTTTTCAAGGGCTTTTTTCATCGTCTCTTTAAACTGCAATTCGAGTGTTTCTGCAAGCTTTTGTTCGACATTGCCTTGAGCTAATAGTTGGTTGAGATAGATTTGGCGGATCGATGGTTTTGATCGAATGGTCTGATATTGCAAAGGCTGCGTAAAAGAGGGCTCGTCCCCCTCGTTATGGCCGTATTTGCGATAACACAATAGATCGATAAAGACATCGAGATGAAACTTTTGCCTGATCGCCACCGCCAATTTAGTGGCAAAAAGACAACTTTCTGGATCTTCTGCATTCACATGAAATACAGGACACCCAAAAGTTTTCGCAATATCTGTGCAATAACGGGTCGATCTTCCCTCTTGTGGCAACGTGGTATAGCCAATCTGGTTATTGACGACCAAATGGATGGTCCCTCCCACCGAATATGAGGGAAGTCCCATGAGCTGTAAAGACTCATACACCACCCCTTGTCCTGCAATCGAGGCGTCTCCATGCACCAAAATAGGCGCAACACGCGCATAATCGTCCCCTCTCTTAACGATCTTTGCACGCGTTTGCCCCAACACAACAGGATCCACCGACTCCAAATGGGAAGGATTCGCCGCAATTCCAACCGTAATCGATTTGCTAAGGGCCCCCTTCAGCTCACTTGCATATCCCATGTGATAGCGCACATCATCGTTGCCAGAAAATGACAAACTCGTATCATCTTCAAACTCTTCGAGAATCAATTCATAAGGCTTATTTAAAATATTCGTCAGCACATTCAAACGGCCCCGATGCGCCATGCCAATCAAAAACTCCTCAATGCCTAAATTGGCGCCGTAGTCGATGATTTCAGCCAAAATG
>JAKAFF010000131.1 GCA_021818045.1 bacterium | reverse complement strand
GATATTTTTGCGGAAGGAAAAAGCCACAAAAAAGTAGGCACCAAAGAATTTGGCGCAGCAGTCATCGCCAATTTAGGAAAAGTTCCAAGTGCACTGAAACCTGCAGTATATGGCCAAGGAGGCTTCCCAGCCATGCACTACCCGACCCCAACGCATCCAACACGGACGCTTGTGGGACTTGATGTGTACATCTACTTCCGAGGGCAGTTAGAAGAATTTTTTGCCAAAATTTCTCATATCAACGTGGGACCATTGCGGCTGAAAATGATCACAAACCGGGGCGTAAAAGTGTGGCCGGAGGGACAGCCCGAAACGTTTTGTATCGAACAATGGAGATGCCGCTTTCTCGCAGACGAGCCGAAAGCCGTCTCGCAACACGATCTCATTCAAATTTTACACGCCTTCGACCATGTGAATATGGATGTGATCAAGTCGGAGTGTCTCTACCTATTTAACGGCCAGGCAGGCTACTCTTAGAGGGTGGCTTCAAAATGAGCTTCTAACTGCTTTTTCAACTCGTTCAAAAAGCTGCAGCCATAAATACCATCTAGAACGCGATGATCAAACGTGAGAGAGATAAACGCCATCGAGCGCACTGCGATGGCATCATCAGGCATTGCCACAACGCGCCGCGTAATTGCACCAAGACCCACAATGGCCACTTCCGGATGACGAATAATCGGAACTCCGATCAAAGTTCCCGTCATCCCAAAATTTGTCAAAGTAATGGTTCCATCTCGCACTGCATCAACCGAAAGACCATGAGATCGAGTTTTTTCTGCTAGATCAGAAACTCCCTTGGAAATTTGCACAAGATTGAGATCCTGACAATTTTTCAGTACAGGGACCATCACGCCTTGATCTACACTTACAGCAATCCCCAAATTGATAAATTTTTTCATCACAATCGTATCGCCTTCAAGCGAAGAATTGAGTAGTGGATAAGCATGAAGCGCACGCGCCATAGCACGCACTACGAAAGCTGTAATGGTCAGTTTCGCTGCATGTTGCGTCAAAAAGGCATGTTTATGCGTCTGGATTTCTTTCAGAATCTGTGTGACATCTACTTCTGTAATGAGTGAGGCGTGAGGCGCTTCATAAAACGATTTCACCATGTTCTCCGCAATCGCTTTGCGCATCGGCGTCATCTTCACGCGCTTCGTCGCAGCACTCTCCGATGGGACACATACGTACCTTTCTACATCTTTTTTGGTCAACCGCCCCCCCTCACCAGACCGAGGGATCTGCTCAATTTCACTTAAATTCAAGCCTCGTTCATGTAAAAGACGGACCACAGAAGGAGATAAAAATTCACCCATCGGAGCGGAGGAGGAAGCAGGGGGCGCGCTATGAACCGCAATACACTCTGCAACAGACTCTTGCGTCCCAATCATCGCCAAAACAGCCCCTACTTGCACCTCTTCTTCAGGACGCACTAAAATTTCTTGCAACACACCTGCCACAGGCGATGGGATTTCGCTGTTGACCTTATCGGTCGACACTTCTAATAGGGGTTCATCCAGCGCTACTACATCCCCGACTTTCTTAAACCACTGGACAACCGTCGCGCTAACGATGCTCTCTCCCAACTTCGGGAGTAAAATTTTCTTATATTCACTCATAAGAACCTACACACAAAATGAGTTTTAAGCGTCGGCCGAAACCTTTTGCCAAGGGAACGAATTATTGATTTATTGATCGATCTTTGACACCCACCTCTGACACTCTTCCTGGAGTTGCCACACTTCCAAATCCATCGCAAGCTAATAGATGGGAAGATCAGTATGAGGCAACTTCACAAAATCTTTTTCCGTACAAATGAATGCATCGGCCTTTGGCAATTGCGAAAGGGTTGCCGGCTCATGATCGGCAAAAATCGCCTCCGCTACAACAATTGCGCCGAGTTCCAATACAGTTTTTTTAAATTTTTGTGGCTTGGCAATACCGCTGAATAAAACCACGTGCCAGCCAGCAATACTTGCAACAGAGCGCCCTTGCGCATCAAAAATGCCCGTCACTTTCACCCTCATTTCTTCCGGCATAAGGCGCAAATCCCCCCGTCTCCTAGGGTTGTCGCGCAAAAAGCCTCTGGGCAAGTAATATCCCTGGTCGTCTCCTAAAACAATATCGAAATCTCTGTATAAGCGTCTGTGTTGAAAACCATCGTCGAGAATAATCAGCTCAGCGCCATCTGCAATCGCTTGTTTTGCCGTGCGCACCCGATCTTTCCCCACATATACCTTCGCTTTTGGCAAACGACGGGACAACAAAACCGCCTCGTCTGGGAAAGGTCCATAGCCTCGCGATAAAATCGCAACACGCCTATGGGGAAATTGCTGAGCTAATAACTGCACAAAGGGCGTCTTGCCACTGCCACCTGCCACGACATTGCCAACACTTACGACAGTACAAGGAACTTTTTCGATAGGTAGCCATCGATGATCATATAACCAATTGCGACACAATATCACTAAGGCATACAGCCAGCTAAAAGGGGCGAAATACCAGGCCCCTTTTTCAATTAAACGTTGGCCGTAGAGCAAAAAACGCATTGTTCTACTCGTTCAATGATGATGTGCCCTGCTGCCATATGAGCCTCTTGGATGCGATCTGAATATGCAAAGCCAGACACAATCCACTCTAAATCGCAAAGGCCTTTCATTTGTCCACCCGTCTTACCTAAAAAGGCAATCGTCGTTAATCCTTTGCTCTTTGCCATGTGCACTGCCCGCACGAGATTGACAGAATTACCGCTCGTAGTCATCACAATAAGCACATCGCCAGCCTGTCCTAAAGCTTCGACGCTTCTTGCAAAGATCTGTTCAAAACCCATGTCATTGCCCACACAACTCATGTGGCCTGGGTCGGCCAAAGCAATAGCTGCAAGAGCAGGTCTTGGTTTACGAAACTGCCCCGTAAACTCTTCTGCAAAATGCATCGCATCGCAAAGACTGCCCCCATTGCCTGCAATGAGCACCTTGTGACCTTCTCGAAAACACTGAGCCAATGCCTCCGCTGTCTGTTCCATAAATCGCAAACTCGCAGGCTCTTTTAGCATGCTAGCTGCCCGAACAGCCTCTTCCGCAGACCGAAAGATAGTCTCTTGCATGCTAAAACTCCACTCCTAAAAATGCGTAAGGGCCCGTCAGAATAAAATTGCTAATGGTTCTTTCAAACCCTTCTGGCAGCAAGGCAATCGCGGTGGTGGTGAGTGGAGTGCCCAATCCAACGGGCGCCACTTGTGGCGATGTAAGATCAAAGCTTTGCACTGCATCTAGATAGATTTGGCATTGATAGCCAGCGGCGATGGTTGCTGTCACCCCTTTCCATATAATGCGATAGAACAATCCCAGCTTTTGCTCCAATCCAGCGACGAGTTGACTTCTATCGGGAACTCTAAGCTTTTGTACATTTGGTTGAGGCACTCCCAAAGCTACGGACGGATCCACAGAAGACTGAAACCGCGTGTTGTTTTTCATCTGCCCCATGAGCAAAGCAAATGAAGAATTTCCAGTCAAAAAAAACTCCTTATAAAGCCGGTAGTTGTAATCGATCCCAATTTGAGGTCCTGCCCCCGTAAACAAAGAAGTGCTACGGCAAATTCGCTGAGTGGCATTCGCCGCATTTGTATATTCCGCTTGTGAGATGTGTTCAATGCGGGTAAAGCCGAGACCCCCATACAAATCCGCATAAAAACTTTGCACGGTGTAGACCTGCTTGCCCACCGTCAGATTGACCGCATCAAAATGGGAAATCATAGTCCCTTGGGCCGTATTATACACGGTAGATGGAGCACCTGCATCAAAGACCGGGCCTACCAAAAATCCCGTGGATGAGGGGGTTTGAAAATGATCGCTATCCTGTGCACGCAGCCGCTCCCAATTCAGATCCAGACACACATTGGCTTCGTCAAATCGAGCACTCGTCCCCAATATAAACCCACAATGATAATCGGGGTCCACTTCTAACACATTCCAATTGGGAGAGTACGTAGGCACAGCAATATTTGGATCTAAAATGATATTCTCTATGCCGTAGTAAAAATTACTCCCGTTAGGCTGCAGATAAAGCCAATCTGCATAGCACCCATACGTCATCCCATTATTTTTGAGTGCTGGAGGATTTAACTCCTCTTCATACACAGGATTTCCCTTGGATTTTGGAGCAGCGCTAAGCGTCGCTACCAACGAACAAGCAATAAAAAATCGGCAAATATTCACTAAACACCTATACACAAATGAGTTCAAAAGTTGGATTTTTGGCTGCGCCAAAGCGGCGCAATTTACCTATCGTAAGTGACCCTATATTTTTAATATTGGGTCACTTACGATAGGCGAATTCCGCCAGCTTTCGCGTTGCCCAAAACCAACTTTTGAACTCATTTGTG
>JAKAFF010000130.1 GCA_021818045.1 bacterium | reverse complement strand
AAAGATGGCGAGAGTTATTGGATCGGTTAGAGAAAATAGGCAATATCAAAGTAGTGTTGTTTGGTTTTGGGATGACACCTACTTTCCCCAATGCGATCGATTTGCGTGGGCAAACGGATTTGTTTGAGTTGCTATCTATTATTCAGCATCGCTGTTTTGGTCTTGTGGTTCCAGACTCTGGCATTTTGTCGATGGTGTACTATTTGGACAGAGCGTTTGCGTTGCGGCTTGTGAGTTTATGGGCAGATCCCAATCACGGAATTTTGAAGCAGGCGGTCTCATCGCCTAACCCAAGGCTCATTCACCGCCCCGTGATTGGGGCCCAAAGGGATTTGAGCACCGTGTCCGCAGAAGAGGTGTTGCGCGCTTTGTTTTTGCCGAAAACTGCAGCCATTTTGCTAGCAGGGGGGCAAGGAACGCGTCTTGGCATAAAGAGGGCAAAAGGCATGTACCCGGTGCAGGGGAAGAGCCTTTTTGAGTGGATTTGTAGAAAATCCCCACGGATGCCAATTGCGATTATGACCTCTATGCTCAATCACGACGAGACGGTTGCGTTTTTTGAGCAAAACGATTTTTTTGGACAAGAGGTCTTCTTTTTCAAACAAGAACTTGCGCCTTTGCTAGATGAAGAAAGACATCCTACCGACATTCAGGGGCCGCAAGGCAATGGAGCTGTGTTTCGTGCATTTGCTGCATCTGGGTTATTGAGCCATTTTCAGCAATTGGGGGTCGATCTTGTGACGGTCTCTAATGTGGACAATGTGTTGACCGATCTGTTCGATCTCGATCTGATTGCTGCAGCGCGCGCTAAAAAAGCGCAAGTGGTTGTGCAATGTATTGCAAAAAACCCCTTGTATCCATCGATGGGTCTTGTAGTAGAAAGGGAGGGGAAAAAACAAATTATAGAGTACACGGATCTAGATCCCTCGATCTGTTCATCGCTTGCCTACACAGGGCAAATGGCATTTGATTTGTCCTTTTTTAGCAAAATGGCAGAAATAGACTTGCCGTTACATTGGGTAAAGAAGAAAATGGAGGGGCGTTGGATGTGGAAGGGAGAGCGTTTTCTTTTTGATGTGCTGCCCTTTGCGTCCCAAGTCGAAACAGTTGTAGCTGAAAGGCGCCAGCGGTATGCCCCCCTCAAGGGGCTAGAGGACCTTCCAGTAGTAGAAGCTGCGGTTAGGAGTTGAAGAGTGAAAATTGGATATTTGGGAGCCGGAACTTGGGGATTTGCCTTGGCCAGTGTACTTGCCAACAATGGCCATCAAGTGACCGTGTGGGCAAGAGATGCCAATGTGGCGCAGCTACTGGAAAAAGAGCGCACGCACCCCAAATTGCCTGGTGTAAAAATACACCCTGCGGTGCGTTTTACCAGCGATTTAGAGCAAGCAGTTGCTGGGGTAGAGGTTTTGGTAGAAAGTGTCACCTCTATAGGAGTGCGCCCTGTATTTCAGCAAGTCCAGCAAATCGGCCAGATCGATGTACCGGTCATTTTGACCTCTAAGGGAATCGAGCAAGGATCGGGCCTATTGCTCCCAGAGGTGGTGAGTGCAGTGCTTGGAGTAGACGAAAGTCCGCTTGTGGGCTGCTTGAGCGGCCCAAGTCACGCAGAGGATCTCGTGATGAATTTGCCCACCTCGGTTGTAGGTTCGGGATTCAGTGCGCACGTCATCAAGCTTGTGCAAGAGCTGTTTGCAACGCCCGCTTTTAGGATTTATCCCAACTCAGATGTTCGGGGCGTTTGTTTTGGTGGCGCCATGAAAAACATCATTGCGATTGCTTGTGGTATTGCAGAAGGGCTTGGATGCGGAGACAACACGAAAGCCGCTCTCATGACGCGGGGCTTGCATGAAATGCGCAAACTTTGCACGGTCACAAATTGTAGGCCTGACACTCTCAACGGCCTTGCAGGGATGGGAGATTTGTGTGTGACATGTATGTCGCGCCACAGCCGCAATTATCGCTTTGGCAAACTCTTATCAGAAGGATTATCTCCTGAAGGAGCGCGCCAAAAAATCGGAATGGCAGTTGAAGGAGTGTATACCTGTGTATCGGCGAGGCAGCTGGCGCATAAGCATCAAATCCCAGTTCCCATTACAGAGGTCACCTATCAAATTCTGTATGAAGGACTCGATCCGAGAGAGGCGGTAAAAGCCTTACTGCAAAGAGCGATCAAAGAAGAGCATCTTTAAGAGCGAAATCATGGAAAGTGTAAAAGTAGTGACGCCTGCAGAAATGACCCGGATTGAACAAACGGGAGATCCCGAGCGGTTTATGCAAGAAGCGGGTACAGGTGTGGCAACAGCTGTTGCGGCGTTTATTCAAGAAAGACAGTTGCCGAAAAAAGTGCTCATGTTGGTAGGTGTTGGCAATAATGGAGGAGATGCGTGGGCCGCCGGCGCTATTCTTCTTGCCCAAGGATTTCAGGTCAGCGCTTATCCAATTGCTGGCGCGCGAAGTGTGTTGAATCAAAAGTTTTTTGAACGATTTAAACAAAACCAAGGACGCATCCTTGCTAAATTGCAATTTGAGGATGGGGTCATCCTCGATGGGCTATTAGGCACAGGGTTTAGGGGGCATATAGAAGGAGAGATGGCTTCCGTCATTACTGCGGCAAATGGCTCTAAGCTCCCCATTCTTGCTATTGACATCCCATCGGGCCTCAATGGCGCCACTGGAGAGGGTAGTGTGGCGATTCGCAGCTGTGAAACGATGGCGCTTGGGTTGCTAAAGATCGGATTTTTTTTGCGAGATGGATGGAACTGTGTTGGCACAATCCGGCTGATCGATTTTGGCCTATCTAAAGAGGCGATTGCAAGTGCTGATGCGGTGGCATATGTGCCCAAGCATTTGACAGTGCCAAAAATCGTTCGCAATCGTCACAAATACCAAGCAGGCTACGTGGTTGGTTTTGGGGGTTCTAAAACGCTATCTGGAGCTATCAAACTTTCTGGCTTGGCTGCACTGCGTGCAGGTGCGGGCATTGTGCGTCTGTTTCACTTGGAAGAGATTGGGCCGGCTCCTTTGGAACTCATTTGTGCTCCTTGGAGCGACAATGAGTGGAAAGAGGCCCTTGCGAAGGCAGGGGCCGTTTTTGTGGGCCCGGGACTTGGACGCTCCAAGCAAGCTCGCTCTTGGTTGAAAAAGCATTTAGGGAGTATCGATAAGCCATGCGTTGTGGATGCGGATGCACTGATGCCTGAATGGACTTTCCCAAAAGGTGCTGTGCTCACACCGCATCGAGGGGAAGCGTTGCGCTTATTGCAATTAGATGCAGCCCCTTTGGAAGAGGAGCTGTTTGGACAAATCATCCGGTTTTGCGAGCGGCGCGATGTGGTGTTTGTTTTGAAAGGGGCGCCCACATTCATCTTTAAGGCGCAATCTTTGCCTATGATTATTCCTCGTGGAGACCCAGGCATGGCGAAAGCGGGTACAGGAGATGTGCTCACAGGGGTTATTGCAGCTTTGCTCAGTGCTGGATGCACGCCTTTTGAAGCGGCTGTTTTAGGGGTAGCTTTACATGCTTTATCTGGGGAATTTGCCACAAAGCAAACCACTTCTCACTGTCTGATTGCAGAAGATCTCATCGCGTTAATGCCGGAGGCATTTCGTTTTGTCGATGCGGGCCATGATATTGTGTAAACCAAAAAAACTGCCAGGTTTTGATTCATCCCTCCTCCGTAGGGAGGGGTTCGAAGCCCCTCCCTAACCAATACAATCCCAGGCCTTAAGGCCTGGGTTCACGGGAGCAAACGATGGAAGAAACGTAAAAGTTATCTTTTAGGGGATGTCCCACTCTCATGACTGAAGGGAAATGCAGGTGGCTGATAATTTGGATCAAGGCGTCTCTCCTCACTCAGTTGAATGATTCCATCTGCTACCCTTCGCCCTCCATCAACTATTAGCCCGGTACCAATACACCATGCTGCTGGATGGGGTATAATACACAAGAGAGCTCCTGCAAAAGCTTCACAAGCACCAAAATAACAATTGCCAGGCAGCTCGACTGCCACTTCCTGGATGATTACGCTCATTGGTATTCTCAGATCTTGGTGCTCCTTTTTTTTGTTCCATCCGAACCAGTTCCACGTCCAAGGCCAATACAGGTGGTTGCTAAAATGGTTACAATCTTTGTGAGCGGAGAAATTTGTTGCGGCTGTTTCTTCTATTTGAATAACCAGTGTAGATCTTCCTTTTTCTAACAAATCAACAGCCAACAAAAGAGCTGTTTTCTCTTCAGGAGATATTTGCAGCGCGTGTAAGTTTTGTTTTACGAGATTACATGCTTCTTGAGGTGTTAATGATAACCCATAGGAATTATTGATTTGGGTGATCCAGGACAGTGACTACTCCCTCGCCTAAAGGCGAAGGCTTCTAGGGATTACTCCCAAGCCATCTAATCCGAGGGCCAAAATATTTTGCGCTGCGTTGAAATCCCTGTGT
>JAKAFF010000004.1 GCA_021818045.1 bacterium | reverse complement strand
GCCAGTGAGTGAGCTCATGGGCGACTTGCCGCTTTTCTTCTTCGCGCAATACGCAATGGCGATTTTTCAGTGTGTCGCGCGCTCTTTTGAGTAGAGCGATGGCGTTAGATGCAAAGTGGGGAAGGCGTTTGTCGTCTTCTGGCAGCGGAAATTCAGCGCGGATGAGTTTTAAAAGCTCTTGTTTGGGCTGGCCTGCGTAGTTTTTGACGATGGTCTCTTTTCTTTCTAACTCCCCTGCGCGGCTGGCCAAGCTATAGACGACTTGTCTTGGCATTTGGTCGAGTTTAGGATGAAGAGTGGGGGGTAAAAGAGAGTAGAACTCGTAGTATTGTAAGAAATTGTAGGGGGTTTGCCTATTGCCATAGGTGGCAAAGAGCCAGGCGGTGAAGGCTCCATCGCGATAGCGCTTTAAGATCTCTTGCGCTCGCTTGATCCGCTCTCCATGGAGAATGACAGCTTGATTGGTGATCGCTTTAACCTCAGATGTGACGATGGTCAAAGCTTTCAGATCTGCTTCAAAATCGGTTGTTGCATCCGAGCTGTAGTTGCGCAAAATGGCTTCGAGATCTTCCTTTTCTTTCTCATTGAGTTGAGAGACTCGGAACACTCCCGAAAAACTTGATAACTCGCCGTTGTTGGAGCGCTCTACTAAAGCGGTCATTTTGGTTGGTGCTTGCGTCTCTTTTTGCTTAAAGCGCAAATTGAGTAGATCATGGAACTTAGACATCATCCAATCCTCGTAAGTATTTCCGATGTGAGATCAATGTAGTCGCTCGATGCTCGAGCTTTAGGCGCAGTCTCAAAGATCGGCTTTCCATAAATTGTCGCCTCAGATACTGCGATATCGCGTCTCACTTTTGCTTGCAACAGTTTTCCCGGAAATGTTTGGTCGATCACTTTCAAAAATGCATCGTTGCTTTTGCCGCGAGGATTCCAAAATGAAAGAGCCACACCGAGAACTTGTGTTCCATGTCTTTCGGAAATGTTGTTAATGAACAAAGATAAGCGCTGCAATCCCTTCACGCTGTAAAATTCAGGAGTTGCGCAAACAAGAGAAAAGTCAGATGCAATGAGGGACGATTCAGTCAGCCAGCAAAGAGAAGGGGGTGTGTCGATGAGCACTACGTCGTATGGCAAATTGCGCAAAATCTCTTTCAAACGCTCATGAGAATAGCGATCGGCTGCTAAAGATCCAGATACTTCAACTCGTTCCAGCCAAGTATCTGCTGGCACAATGTCCATATTTGAAATGCACGTTTTTAAGATGACCTCTTGCAGCGATTTCTCCCCTTGTAATACAGGGGCTAAACTGTCTTGCTCATCAGGATCAAATCCAAGGCCTGTTGTGAGATTGGCTTGTGCATCAAAATCGATCACAAGCACCCTTTTTTTGTGAAATAGGGCCAGGGCGGAACCGATGTGTAATACGGTCGACGTTTTGGCAGTTCCACCCTTGAAACTTGTAATGGAAACGACTTTCATTTTTTCTCCTTCAGGGAGCTTTTGAAAAAGGTGACATTAGAGCCCGTTCATCGCGCTCTTTTAACACAATATCGAGAAATTCTGAAAAGTCAATCTTTGGATGCACGACATTATCGCGTGTGCGAACAGCAAGAGTTTTGTCTTCCACCTCTTGATCGCCAACAGTTAAGAGGTAATTCGTTTTGAGCAGCTGCGCATTTCTCACCTTTTTTCCAACTGATTCATTGGAATCGTCTACGTCGCACACAAGATTGTGTTTTTCAAACTTTTTCTTGAGCTCTTGCGCATAGGGGATGTGTCGATCGGCTACAGTTGCAATCTTGATTTGATAGGGACTGAGCCACAAAGGAAATTTGCCTGAGAAGTGTTCAACCAAAATGCCGAAAAAGCGCTCAATTGAGCCAAAGAGGGCTCGATGGAGCATGACGGGGCGCTCATGTGCGCCGCTACTTTCGACAAATTCTAGTTCGAATTTTTGGGGTAAAGACATGTCGAGTTGTACGGTGCCGCATTGCCAGTATCGTCCAATGGCATCGCGGATATGGATGTCGATCTTGGGTCCGTAGAAAGCTCCATCTCCTTCATTAATCCGATAGGAGTGGCCCCAATCATCTAATGCCCCTTTTAATCCATTGGTCGCGTTTTCCCACTCCGCATCGGTGCCAATAGTTTTCGATTTTTCTGGGCGTGTGGATAGCTCTAGGCGATAAGGGAGTCCAAACGTCATATAAATTTTATCAGCTAATTGCAGGATTTGGTTGATCTCATCGCGGATTTGCTCCGGCCGCATGAAAAGATGCGCATCATCTTGGTGAAAACTGCGCACCCGGAAAAGGCCGTTGAGCGCTCCTGAGGCTTCAAATCGGTGCACGTGCCCAATTTCAGCAATGCGCAAAGGGAGCTCGCGATAGCTGTGTGTAGCCGTGCGATAGTAGAGCATGCAACCAGGGCAATTCATCGGCTTAATTGCAAAGTCGCGCTCTTCGATGCGCGAAGTATACATGTTTTCGCGATAGTGATACCAGTGCCCCGAGCGCTCCCACAGCTCTTTACTCATCATTAAAGGCGTTTTGATCTCTAGGTAGTTCGCCTCTTTTAAACATTCGCGAAGAAAGTCGATAAGGCGGTTCCAAATGATTAGGCCTCGAGGATGAATAAAAGGCATGCCAGGCGCTTCTTCCTTGAAGGAGAAAAGGTCTAAAGCAGGACCGAGCACTTTGTGATCCCGTTTTTTTGCCTCTTCGAGAAGAAACAGGTATTCTTTCAACCGTTTTTTATCTGGAAAAGAGATCGCATAGACACGCGTGAGCATCTCTCTTTCAGAGTCGCCACGCCAATAAGCGCCAGAGGTTTTTAAGATTTTAAAAGCTTTGATTTTTCCAAGGGCCGCTACGTGGGGACCTCGGCAAAGATCAAAAAACTCCCCTTGGCGGTAGGCGGAAATGGGCGTTTCTGTAAAGCTGTCGATGAGCTCGCATTTATAGGGGTTTTTTGAAAACGCAGAGAGAGCTTCTTGCTTGTTTGCAAATTCCATCCGCTCAGGTCTATAATTTTCATCGAGAACGGCTTGGACCTCTTTTTCAATTTTTTCAAAATCTTCATCTGAAATCGTCAGGTTGCCAAAGTCGTAGTAAAACCCATTTTCGATGGGAGGGCCAATGGTTGGCTGAGCATTGGGCCAAAGACGCAAAATCGCTTGTGCTAAAACGTGTGCCGAGGTGTGCCAGAACACCTCTTTCCCTTCTGGATCGTCGAAATTCCAGAAAATGAGCTCGTCTCCCTCCGTGAGAGGGGTGGTAAAATCTCGGAGTTTGCCATTAATACTCACGGAGATCGCCTGTTCTGGGGCTGTGAGATGTAGTTTTTCAGCGACCTCTTTAGGAGTGCTCTTATCTGGGAATTCGTGGGCTTTATGGTTGACTTTGATTTTCATATGCGTCTCTATTAAGATAACTCGAAAAATTGTACAGGATCTAGATAAAAAAGGAAGTGTAAAGCTGCTTTACACACAAATGAGTTCAAAAGTTGGTTTTGGGCAACGCGAAAGCTGGCGCAGCCGAAAATCCAACTTTTGAACTCATTTGTGTATTACATGAGGGGAATTTGGATATTTTTTTGACAACTTTATCTAGAGAGCCCGTTGCCCAGAGACTCGATCTCGTAGCCCAAATGAAAATTTCTTATGCGATGGATCAAAACCCGATCCAGGATTCTTTTCGCTATCGGGCGCGTCAAGCGGGACTTAAAGTGGCCAATCAGCTAGTCGATGCGCGCGGAGAGCTGGATGTGACGCGGCTGCAGGAGTTGCAAGCCGTATTTGAAAAGGGCCCCTATTTGCTAGGTTTCGGATTAGAGGCGGATGTACTGATTTACACCCATATTCAAGCGTGTTTAACGCAACTGCCTGTATTTTGGAGTCAAATTCAACCGTTTTCTCCCCCTTTTTGTCATAAGGGAGCAGAAGATTTAATTCGTTATACGTTGTGGCCTGAGCGGGTAGATCGCCTTACTGTGTCTTGCACGCGCAGAGCGGTGCTTGCGGCGTGGTTTACAGTGCTGCGCCAAGCAGTGGGCTCTTGTTTTGCGACTGCGCCTGCAATTTTTGTGCAACGCCAAAGCCCAGGGCGGTTTTTCAAGGATCTACTAAGCCTTTTATGTCTGGGTCAATTGAAGCGGGTAGTTGCTGGAAAAGAGTATGCGGTTCCTCTGAGTTTAAATTGGGGCGGATTTGAGCTGACACAGAGTGCTTCGGGGGTCTCTCCTGGTATCTTGGCAGCGTTAGATGCGGCAGGGGTGTTGCTAACGCCTGAAATGGCTTGTCTATTTGAAGGACATCTTTCTGTTGAGATGGCTTTGCGCTCTTGTTTGTTGTTGGCTTTCGGTCTATGCGATGAGGATGTTGCAAGAGAAGAGAGCTTATCTGAGATCTATTTTTCCTCTATGGCTGCTAAGCAAGGAGTGGTGTACCGTTCGCACCCCACAGAAATGGCCAAAAAAGTTACGGAATGGAAAAAGCAGTTATCTCAGGCGTATAACGCGTTTCAATGCTTTGCAGATTGTGCTCTTTTGCGCGCATGGGAGTATTCCATGGCTTCATTTTGCGATGTGAAAACGGAGTTTGCTCGTTGGAATTTGTATGTGGGGTTGGGGATGCATCCATCGGATGATGGAGGGGTTGGGGCATTTTTGCTTGGAAAAGTGAATGAGTTATTAGAAGAGTACAATCAAAAAGTGGGGCAATTAACAGCGGAATATGAGCGTGAAATCGGATTGGTGCATGCTTTGGAGGGCATGATCCACGGAGCTGTGAGTGATGTTCGTAGAAATCAGTTGCGAGCTGAGTGGGTGATGCAGGTAGGTATTGCCAATCGACTCCTTGAGGAAAGGGATCAATGGATGGGGAAAATAGAGGCCCTACACCGATTTTTCCCCCACCTTTTAGAGCAGCTCAATGAGAAGTTTCAAGAATTTTTTCAAGAGCTGTTTGATCCAGCGATTCACTCCGAAGATGGCTTAGTTTATGAAGATGGCCTTGCAGGATTTCGCTTGGTGTATAAGCATGGGCGTCGCGATGCCAGTCAATGGACGCCTATCTCTAATGGCGCTCAATATATACACTCGCTACGAGACTTTTTTGTGCGCATCGAATCGGATCTCACTTTCCCCAAAGAAGTTGGGCCGGAGTGCGTGACCCAGCTCATGACGGCATTGATTCAGCACATTCAAGAAAATCCATTTCTCGAAGGCGCTAAGCTGCGCTCCCACAAGTTGGGCAGAAGATCGCCTTGGGACTATTTTTCTGGAGGAACTCTAGAGACTTTATTGGAAGCATACTGCAGTCGAGATCGTCCCTTCTCGCAGGAGCGTTGTGTGCCTCATGCGCCTTCCGATCTTTTACATTTTTTGGCTAAGACAAGAAAAGACGAGCCGCTTTTGGCTTACTCTCCCACCCACGCATTTCTACTCAATCCCCAAGATGTGCAATCCGTATCTTCTGCGTCGGCATGGGAGTGGGATGAGTTGATGCAAGAACATATTTCCCATCGATTGAGCGAGCGCCTTAAAGAGAAGGATCAGGCCCTTTTTTTACACCGCTTTCGACAAAAAGGGGTTGCTCCCACAAGGCGTGCGTTGCGCGGGCAATTGATAGAGGCTCTCGATCCCGCTATGCGTTATCGCGAAGCCTTTGTAGATGCTGTTTTGTATGAATATGCGCCCCTGTTTTCCCCAAAAGAGGCCGAGGAGGTGATCCGCCGCATAGCCAGCTCTTTCGGCATATCCAGCCACCATAGGGCTTTGCAAGGGACCTATTTTGGTCCTTTCGAGTTGTATAGAATCTTGCAGACAATGCTTTGGGAGACCAAGGGCGTATTTAGCTCTACGAACTGGAATCAGATGATAGCGCAGGCAATTTGGCAAATTGGGGGACGTTCACCTCTGATATTTGCGGATTCGAACTGGTCTGGTTGGCAACTTGCCTTCGTGCTCAATCCAGCCACTGACGAGGAGGAAATTTGGCGAGTCAGAAGCTGTGGCATGCAAGGCGCCCCCCTTATTGAATGGAAGCAATGGACAAGTCAAGATAACCAGTTGCCCTGGGTCGCGCTTTCGCAGCCACACGAATATGTATAGCTCTTTCAAGATAAAATGTGTTATAAATGCGGCCCGGAGGGGACATGCATAAGAGACTGATTCTATTTGGGTCGTTATTTTCTGCCTTGTCCCTTGTTGCGTCTCCTGTTGGGAATACAGCAGCTCCTAGCATCATTGAGCAAGGGCTTTTTACTTCGTGCAATGACTTTATAAACTTACGGCTTGGATATGAGGGAGATTTTGTTGCAGATGCCCGATTAGAACAGGTGGAAGGGGGGCATGAGAGGGTCGATTGCTATCGACAAGGCACCAATGCGGGTACCGTCACCATCAATATTTTGGATCGAATGGACCTTTACGGGTTATTTGGGTCTTCAAAGACGCGCGCAAATTGGCGCTTTATGAATCCCGCGAGCGAAATTGTGCGCATTGTGGCCGATACGCGCTGGGACTTTCTTTGGGCGGTAGGTTCGCGGGCAATTTTGTTTCAATGGAGCCAGGCTTCTCTTGGATGTGGGGGAAGGTATAGCCATGCGAGTTATACACTATCCAAACTCACCTCCGACGGGGTGCATGCCCCAATTGCCGGAGCCCAGTTTCAATGGACAGAGTGGCAAGTGAACCTAGATATTTCCTACAAGATCCACTATTTCACACCCTATATAGGGGTCAAATACTCACGTCCGCAAACTGACTTAAGTCATTTTTCGGTTCCCATTTCTCCTGATGGAAATAGCAATCAGTTTCTCGCAAGAGATCCTGTGGGCGTCTATTTAGGGTGCGGCCTTTCAACGGGAAAATACGTGATGCTCAATATCGAGGGAAGACTCGTCGATGAAGAGGCAATCACGGTGTCAGGCGATATCCGCTTCTGAACGCATTTGTGTATGTCTTTACATCTATCAGCAAGTGCCCTATAATTGGTCGTTCTGTTTTTTTAAGTATAGGCTTTAGATGCAAAAATTCGTCCGCATTTTCTGCGCGGCACTCCTTGCGACCGCTCCCATATTTTCTCAAGGGCAATCCATCGCCCAAGGCGATGTGCAGTACGATCAAAAGACTGATCTTGAAGTGGATGATATGGAGGCTTTGCGTCGCTGGATTCGAGATAAGAGGATGGTTACCCTAAAAGAAATCGGGGGAGATCTTTCCATCAGCGGGGAAGTTCGTACGGAATTTCAAGACAGCGCGGAGACGAAAAATGGGATCCGTCAACGCGGCGATGGGGGGGCAGAAAATAAACCCCAATATGCCTGGGATTCAGAAGTGAATCTCATGCTGGATTACCGCACGGATCGGACTTGGGCAGCGATTAAGCTGGAGTTTGATAATGATATGGGACAGCGCAGCGGTACTGTGAGCAATATCAAGCTGGAAAAAGCTTATCTTGGGGGGCGTATTGTCCCTGGAGACACGATTACAATCGATGCAGAAATTGGAAGACGCTACCTTTTTAATGTGTACGATTCGAAGGTGGAGTTCGCCTCGCTATTTGATGGGGCTTTGTTCCGATTTAACAAAACGTGGCCCTCCATTGGCGATTTTTACGTCAATCCCGGAGTCCTCTTAGTCGACGACAAGACAAATCACTATGCCTATGTTGCAGAAATCGGTGGATTGCGTATAGGCAATGTGGGCGTGAACCTCAAGTATTCTATCATTGATTGGTATAAGCCATATGCCGATGTTTTGAATGATTTGCGTTACAAATTCGTAGTCTCTCAGATTTTGGGCGTATACCAGTTTTATCCTGAATGGATTGGGAAAAAGCTGATCAAGTTTTATGCAGCGGGACTTTGCAATCACTTGGCGGAGGGTGTAGCGCAGACGCATTGGCGTAGACAAAATTATGCATGCTACGCAGGGATGTCTATAGGACTTGTCAAGAAGCAATATGACTGGGCTGTAGATTGCAACTATCAGTGGGTTCAGGCACAAGCTGTTCCCAATTTTGACTGTAGTGGAATTGGTCGAGGGAACGCAGCAGGTGTTGGATTTTATACGAATGCTGCGAACGGAGATCCCGCAAGCGGCGCTACCACCGCTAAAACTGCTGTCGGTAGTACCAATTACAAGGGATTTGAGATTGAAGCATTGTATGCTTTTACAGACAACTTGACAGTGCAACAGGTGTTTAAATATTCTAACACGCTGAATAAAAATATTGGACCTAATCTAAAATATAGACAGTACGAAATCGAGTTTATCTACGCTTTTTAACGATTAGATAAACAATCGTGCTGCAGAGGGCTCCGAAAAAGCACCAAATGGATACAAACCATAGTGCGTAAAACAAATTGGCGATCACCCATCCGATGCTTACGGTGACTCCGAGTAGCCACATCCGTTTGACACTTGATAGAAACAAAGGGCCAACGACTGCCAAACAGTAGGCTGCGAAGTATATTATTTGTAAGTAGAGAGATGAGACTTGCAGGACGGGCAAAGTATAGAGAATATGACGTCCTACCGTTACCTGTAGGCCGTATACCCAGAAGCTATAACATGATGCAAGCGCTACCAAGATACCCAACATGAACAACGTAAGCATCCATTTTTTTCGGTTTTGATGCTTTTCTAATAGGTAGAGGGATGCGGGAATCCATATAGGCCAAATGATGAGGGCGATGGCCAAAAATCCGTAAGCATATCCCGCTCCTAAGTTTTGCCAAACACCTCCTTCCAGTGCTTGCTGTAAAGCAAAGATGAGAGGTATGCAAGCAAACCATACCCATTTTTTGTCTCTTGCTTTAGCCAAAGAGAAAAGGCCGATGCTACCAATCACAACGGCACTTGTAAAACTTGCAGTAGCAGAAAAGCACATGGGATCTACGGTGTGTTAGAGAAGCTTAAGGTAATGAATTTTTGTTTATAATGGAAGAAGAGAAATCGTTTTTGAACGCTTTCTTTTGTGCCATGGGCAAAGAGGATCTCGAGTTTTAATCGATCAAAAATTTTCGTGTAGGCTTCTATGATCTCTTCGCTGTCTTCGCGCTTGTGAAAAAACAGGCAAACAGCGGCGTTTTGCCCTTGAAACCGCTTGGCTTGGCCAAAAAGCGTTTTTAAAGTAGATCGCATATCCGGTTCGGGAGGGATAATGCGGATACACTCAACCAATCCATTGAACCAAGGGAATCTACGGAAATAGTGTTCAGGCACAAGGATTTTCAGTCTCGGAAGACAAGAGAAAAGTAAAATGGCGTCGAACCAGGAGTTGCTACGCAGAATAATGATAGTGCTTGGATCGGGGATTGGCGATGCGAGCTGTAGTTTTCTGAAGCGTTTTAAGATTTTGTGTACGAAGAATGGGAAAAACAGTCCAGAAAGACGACCCGTGGTTACGATGTTGGAAAGGAGTGTCAAAGCTCCCATGAGTGCAAAGCCCGTTGCTGCAGATAGCCCCCATTCTTCGCTGAAAAGATAGAGCGAAAGGGAAGCGACCAATACGCCTATAAAGCTAAAAAAGTTCGCTGTTGCGATGATTTGTCCTCGCTTTTCATCTGGGCTATTGACCTGTAAAAATGAGTCGAAGGGAATGAGATATGCTCCTCCAAACACCCCAAGTAAGCCGAGCGTCACAATGGTCATCGCTAAGGACCACGAGAAAAAGAAGAGCAGAAAAAAGAAAAAGGCGATGAAAAAGCCGCAAATACACGATATCCCAGGCTCTACTCGGTCTTTAGATAGTTGTCCCGACAATACTGCACCTATGGCGATTCCAACCGCTGTAGCTAGGAATAGATAACCGCCTCCCACCTCGCTCAGCCCCAGCGATTGCATCGCAAAAGGGATGATATTGAGCTGGGTGAAGGCTCCAATGAAAAGGAAGAATGCGGAGCTATAAATAGCTGGCAGCAGGTGGGGAATTTTCCAGCTGAAGCGCAAGGTTTGATAAATTTCATACAAGAAGACGGGATTGATCTTTTTGGGTGAGTTTTGTGGGGCCGTGCGCGATATCCCTAAGCTTGTAAGAAGACCAAGTATGGCAATGACCACGCAAAATCCTGCCTCAAAGACGAAATTTTTGTCGGTGATATCGGTGATAAAGGATGCGAGAAATGTGCCTAAGATAATAGCCAGGTAGGTGAAGGAGGTCATTGAGCCGTTAGCTTTAGAGACCATTTTGGAATCGACGAGCTCTGGAATAATTCCATATTTCGAAGGGCCAAAAATCGCGCTTTGCGTACCCATCAAAAATAGTGCTGCGTAAGCTCCAATTTCCCACTCAAAATAGACGGCGATCAGGCCAAAGCTCATCGTGACGAGTTCAAAAACTTTCGTGAACACAATGATGTTTCTTTTGCTGCTGCGATCTGCTAAGACACCAGCTCCCGAAGAAAAGAGCAAAAAGGGGATCACGAAAATGGCTCCAGCCAAAGACAGCACGGAGTTGGCGGCAGAGGGGCCTTTGACATTGATTAGCAAATAGATGACAAGCAACTTGAAAATGTTGTCATTGAGCGCCCCTAGGAATTGCGTGGCATTGAGAAAATAGAAGGAGCGAAAATCTGTTCGAAAAAGCCAGCGCATTTAAAATTTTTACCACTCCTAAGGTCCTAACTCAAGGTTATCTGCTATCTTGAGCTGTTTGCAAGAGTATTTTACCTGGAACCTGGGGTTTAGAACAGTCAAATATTTTGTTGAACAGATGCTCCCCCTTAGGATAACCTGCATGGCTCAAGAGGTAATCGGTATGGCAGCAAATTGTGGATCTACGGGAGCGGTGCCTGGATGGAGGGTCTTCTTCATGGAAGTTTTTGGGAGCATGGGGGCTTCTCGCCACCCAATCGCAGAGGCGTTGCATATTTCCTCCGATCCAGAAACTATTATTGAGGCAATTTTAGAGTTGTTACTGAAAAATCTAGATACGCCAAGGCCCTCGCCCCGCATCTGTGAAATGTCTTGGTTAACATGGCTGTTTTTTTACTGGGAAATACGCCACATTCAATCGGATAAGGATTTGCCTATCCAAGCGTTATTGGACGATCAGGCCGCTTTTGAAACAGCCGCTGAGGCTGCGGTTGATAGAGATCCGCTAACGGACTATGTATTACAAGAGCTGCCACCTCTAGAGGCGCTTCATAAAGCTTTTCCGGAGAGACGCTCTTTTGGTAGTAAACCACCAGCAGCAGCTAGCGGTTTTTCCTTACAACAAGTAAGAGCGGGCTACATGTTTTTAGCCAGGGATGGCGTAGAGCCTCCTATTATGAGTGAATCGCGAGGTTCCTTGCAAAGAAAGGTTCACCGAATATTGCATAGACAGATGGAAGATAATGATAAGTTTCAGGCTCTTGTGGAGTTTTTTAGAGATGTTCTCCCTGAAGATTTGCCAGCGCCCAGGGAGTTAGGGCTGACTACAGAGCCTTGGCTTTTGCTTTATTGGACGCTGAGGGCTCGGCAGCAAGGAAAAAAGCGGCTTTCTACAGAAGAGGCGCGCCGTGATTATCCTTGGGACAAGTCTCGGCAGATAGATGATATTATCAGCCCTTTGTTTGAGTACGCGTCACGTGCTTATCCCTTTTCCGTATTTACAGATAGGCCTATAGAAGGTGATGTACCAAGACCCTCAACACCCATTCGCAGCGGTACAACATTGTTTTGTTGTTGGAAGTGTTAAGAGGGTGTCTTCAAATCGACGAAGCCTCAATTTGAAGAGACCCTCTAAGAATCGTCATCGCGACGGGCGCCGAAATGGTAGCCAATTGCGCCGCCAATGGAGAAGTTTGTCAAATTCGCAGGGTGAAGGGTGTTTTTAGGGTTGTTTTGAAACGGGATTTTGATATAAGAGTACTCGGCAAAAAGATCGAGAAAACAATTCCATAGCCGATCTGCGATGAATCCAATTTTTCCAACGCCGCCGCAACCCCAATTTTTCTGAGTGCGAAACAAGTCGGGAGAGTTGTTTTGGATGTGGACATATGCTGGTAGCACTCCCACTCCCGCATAGAAACCTAAATGGTCGAAGAAGTGCAAGTACTTAAGCCCTGCTCCAATGGGGATGTAATAGATGTGCGATTTTTTCCCTCCGCCGATGGATGGGTGGGCTGCATTTCCGTAGTAGCTGATGTTGATCCAAGGATATAGGTCTTTTCTTGCGTGAAAACTCGTTTCGATGCTGCTGATAATTCCATCTTCGCCGTAGTTACTGCGAAATTGTGCATCCGTCGGAATGAAGTAAGCAACACGAGCTTCGGTCAGCACTTCGAGAGCGCTAAGTCTAAGGGCTAAAAGGAGAAATAGGAGCGTTTTCATACTTGTAAATTACCCATTGTCTCATTCTCGCGCAATCATTTTTTGCCAGGGAAATGGGGATTTGTCATACTGGCGGTCTTATGGTTCCTAAACTCTTTCTCAGTCATCGCTTAGACCTTCTTGTCGATCAGTTAGTAATGCTGCTCGATCAAGAGACGAAAGATCCCTTCGCAGAGCACACCATTTTGGTTCCCAACGGGCAAGTCAAGAAGTGGCTTTTTTTGGAAATAGCTAAAAGACGGGGCATTGTCATGGGGATCAAAGCGGTGACTTTAGATGCCTTTTGCCCCTTTACAGGATCTTCTACGCAATTGCGCTGTCAGATTTACAACCAAATTCGCTTGTCCAAAGATCCCCAATTGAGCGCATATTTAGAAGGAAAGCAGAGCCGGTATCTTTCTTTGACCCAGCAACTTTTCTCTTTGTTTAGCGCTTATGGGGACTATGCTCCTACTTTATTCGACCCCAATGTGGCCGCGGATTGGCAGACAGCAATTTTACATGAACTATTTGTCAACATGCATTGGAAGATGCCGGTACAAAGTTTACCCCAGTTGAAGGTGGGGCCCATCCATTGCTTTGGCATTGATGAGATGGCGCTTGTTTATTGGGAATTTTTATTTCGCTCCCCTCGCCTTGCGATCTACCTCTTTTCCCCTTGCGCCACCTACTGGGGGGATCTTTGCTCAGATCGGGAAAAACGATCTTTGCATAGGCAGTGGAAAAAAAGAGCTGTTACAAAAGAGTATTGTGAAGAGATCGACGCATATGTAGAAGAGGCCCCCCCATTACTTGCCAATTGGGGGAAATTGGGCAGGGGGACTTTGCAAATTTTAGACAAAATAGATTTGCAAGTGGATGAGGCTTATCCCCTTTCTCGGGCAAATTCTTTATTGAGCACTCTGCAATCCGATATGCTCTATTTGCAATCCACGCTCAAAACAAAAGACGACTCGATAAAACTTTTTCTCACAGGCTCTTCTAAGTTAAAAGAGATAGAGTGCTTGCGAGAAGAGATCATCCGTTTGAATCTTCCCTACAGTGACATTTCTGTAATGGCGCCAAACATCAGCCCTTATGTTCCTTTAATCGAATATGTATTTGCAGACGTTCCCTATCGCATTTGGGGAGTAGATATTGCTTTGCAAAGTTCGTTTCGACAAGGACTGCTGCGGTGTCTGCGTTTGAGTGCAGGGCGTTGGGATGCGCAAGAGGTAATAGCCCTATTTGAAACTCCTGCGTTTTTCAAAAAACGGGGTTGGGATGAGGCCTGCATTGATGAGTGGAAACGGTGGATTGCGCATGCTAAGATTCGATGGGGCATCAATGCAGCGCACAAGGGACAAATCTTAGCACAATCAGTGGGTGCGCAATGCGAAGGAGCAGGGACTTGGGAAGATGGCTTGCGGTGTCTTTTGGACTCAGTCGTCTATTTAACGCAAATGCAGGTGCATCCCGATCGGTTAGAAGAATTGATCGACGTAGTAAGCGCTTTGCAACAGATTTGCACTGCAGGGGAAAAAACACTCATAGAGTGGGCCGATTTACTAAAGATGGTCGCGGAAAAGTTTCTTTTGGTGGATGTACATAATGCGGCAGATGCAGCAGCGTATGACCTATTTATAGCGCTTTTACAAGAGATGCGAGCGGATCGATCGGGCATTAGAGTCCCTTTTGGCTTGATTGAGCAGCTTGTAGAGCGTCCTGCTTTTTCGCAAATTCATGGAACCCATTTGCACGCGGTGCGATTTGCCTCTCTTTCGGAAGGCTCTTTGCTTCCCGCAAAAGCGGTTTTTCTCATTGGGATGGATGAGGAGAGTTTTCCGCCTGTACAGACGCCCTCTTCTTTAGATTTGATCAAACGGCACAAGATCCAGATCCCAGACCGATCCGATCGAGGCCGCTACCAGTTTCTCGAAGCTATTTTTTCGGCCCAAGAGTTTTTGCGGATCAGCTACGGGCATGTGTCTGCTGATGAGGGAAAAGTGGTTCACCCTTCCTTAGTCGTGCAAGAACTGATGAAGGAGACCGGGATTGAAGGGTGCGTATATTACTCTAAGCCTACAGCTTTTGCGAAAAAGTTTCCCTTTGGTCAAAAAGGGAACTTGCAAAAACCGGAACTTCCTCGAGGAGAAGTGAGTGTATCTGTTGCAGAACTGAGAGCTTTTGCAAGACATCCTTGGAAATTTTATCTACAAAAAACACAAGGAATGTATCTCAAAGATTCTTTGGAAGATTCTTTCCCTTTGCAAAGAGGGCGGCTAATCAGCGCGTCTTTCGGCAAAACAGAAGAGGAGTTGTTTCAAGAAGAAGTGCTGCCGGAAGGCGTGATTGGCGAAGCGCTTCGTTTGGAGGTCCAAAAAGGGGCATTTGAGTGGCAACAGCAATTGCGCGAGTGGGGATTGACCCCAAGCTCTCTTATATTAAGAGAGTCTTGTACTGCGAAACATAGGGAGGAGGACAATTGGGTTGCGCCGCCTTTAATCATCGAATGGGAAGAGGGTCTTAGCGTACGCATTGTAGGAGAAATCTACCCTGTTTCAGAGCAAGGATTCATTTGCACTTATGAAGATAAGGCGCCGGGTTTGTTGAAGGCGTGGCCCGAGGCGCTCGTTGCAGCTCTTGTGTTTGGCTCTTCACGGGTGTGGATGCTTCGTTCTGGTAAGGTGAAAGAGTTTATCGATGCGCGTCAGAGTTTGCGAGCATTTCTCGAGTATTACTTTTTGGGATGCACCACTCCATCTCCTTTGCTGCACGATTGGGCCGATGCACTTTTGCGCAAAAGCTCTTTAGATTTTGCAAATCGATTTGGCCAAAGAAAAGATCCCGCTTGCAATTGGGTTTGCGCGCGAGCAGAAATGCCGAGTGCAGAGGAAATCGTACAGACGTGGGGGCCCTATTTGAAAGAGACATTTGCTCATTTGGTTGCGCTATATCCAACGAGGAAGAAAAGTGAAATCGTTTGATTGTCTGGCTTTAGATTGTCCCCTATTCGGACAGCATTTACTAGAAGCTTCTGCAGGTACAGGCAAGACGTTTTCTATGGAGCACGTCTATGTGCGCTCTATTTTAGAATCGATTGAAGTGGAGCAAATTCTTGCCATCACATTTACTCGGGCAGCCGCCCGGGAATTAAAAGCGCGTATTCGGGCCAATCTCGAAAAAGCTCTAGAACAGATCCAAAACAAAGAGACCTCTTGGCCCTATTTGCAACCTCATCTCGGCTCTATTGATGCCATACGCAGCTTACGAGATGCACTAGCAGGATTTGATCGGTGTCAGATCTACACAATCCATGGATTTTGTTACCGCATTTTGAGCGAATTTGCATTTGAATTGCATATAGGCTCTATCGCCGACCCCGATGCGGAACAAACGGTTCCTGCAAAACTGAAAACAGCTGCTATCGACTTTCTAGAGTATGGGATCGATTCTGATTTGCTGTGCCCAGAGCAGATGTCCCTTTTGTACAATGCCAAAAATACGCGGCTTAACTCCGTGGAGGCGATCGCTCAAGCGCTCCTCAACAGGCCGTTGAAAGGGCAAGCCGATTCTTTCGCCGTTTTACATGCACGATGTAAAGCTGCTTTACATGCGGTTGAAGCGGATTTGCTGTTGGAAGATTTTGCGGCCCTGCGGGTGAATTATAAGGCATTGAAGGGGGATTTTGAAGCGCAGGTGCGTGCGTTGGCGTCGATCGACGACCCCCAGTCCATGCGTGTATTGTTGCAGCAAAAAGGCTCTTTATTTCGGTTTTTAGATCCAGCCAATCAAAAGGTGCGCTTAAAAGAGATCACGTCGTTGCATTATCCGGGATTTTTCGAGCGGGCAAAAGTGATCCAGCCGCTACTGCAACAAAAAGTGTTTCCTGTTTTACAAGCTGCTTGGCAGCCGATTGCAGAGAAAATTTTAGCACAAGAAGAGTACTTCAATCCGGATGCGATTTTATCTCAGATGCTAAAGGCTTTGCAAAACGATTCATTTGCTGAGCAAGTCAGAGATAAGTACCTCGTTGCGATTGTCGATGAGTTTCAAGATACGGATGCTGTGCAGTGGGAGATTTTTCAGCGCCTTTTTTTGGAAAAGCCCATGAAAGCTCTCTACTTTGTGGGGGATCCTAAGCAATCGATTTATCGTTTTCGGAAAGCGGATGTATACACCTATTTGCAAGCTCGCGACTGGATGGGAGAAGATCGGGTATATCGCTTGGACACCAATTATCGCTCTTCTAAGCCGTTAGTTTCTGCGCTGAATGCTTTATTTGATCGCGATTGGCTCCAATTGCCAAAACTGAACCGATCGCTCCCCTATTTCCCGGTGCAAGCGGGAGTGGAAGTAGAGGGGCTAGATGATGGGAAGGGGGCCATCCACTTCTATTTAGGGGAAGGGGGCTTTGATCAGATTTTTTTACCCTATGCGATTGCAGAAATCGAGCGATTAAACTTGCGGCGGTGTGCGCTTTTGGTGAAGGATCGCTATCAGGCAGAAAAAGCGCTTACGCTATGTAAGGCCAGGGGACTTGCTGCAGTGGCGCGCAGTCATGTCCCTTTAGGTGAGACTGTAGCTTTTTTGGCAGTCAGGGAGTTGTTTGATGCCATTGATTCGCCTCGCGATGCAAGCAAGACTCAAGTAGTCATGCACGGTCCCCTTGGCAGCGGACATCTTCTTTCCTTTACAGAGTACAAGAGGTTGTTAGATACAGGAGGGCTGGTTGCGTTGGCCAGGGCCATGAGAGCGGTTTTTGAGACGAGTCCTCACTGTGCCGATATCTTGCATATTTTTGAGCATCTTTTTGCTTGGGAAAAGCGGGAGGGGTTCTCTTTTCTTGGGTTGGTCCGTTACTTGGATACTTTGCAGACGCTCACAGTAGAAGAGGGAGGACGGCGTCGCATGGAAGTGGATGATGATGCAATCCAGATTATGACGCTACACAACAGCAAAGGATTAGAGTTTGAGGTGGTATTTGCCTTAGGAGTGGCGTCTCGCACACCTGAGGTAGAAGAGGACTCTTCCGAATTTGATGCGGAAAAATTAAGACAGCTGTACGTTGCTTTGACGCGAGCTAAGAAAAGGCTCTACGTACCGATCGATTTAACACTTACAGAGCCGCTACAAGAAGAGGACTTTTCCGAAGATGAAGAGCGCATCCATACGATTGCTAAAAAAGGGACGCACTCCCCCATGACTCTTTTTTGTCAGCAGTTGGGCGAGCCGGTGGAAACCTTTTTGACTCGTTTAGCGCAAACGGAAGCAATTACTGTAGAGCGCATCGTAGATCCCATCTTGTTAGATACGCCAAGACCCGATATACCAGTTGCAACGGCTGGGCCCTCTTTAATTCCTGCTGCGGCTACACCCTGCTATCTCTCCTCATTTACGACACTTGCAAACGTGCAAGTGGAGGAAGATGTGTCTTATAAGCCAAGCGTAGATGTGCAAGCGCTCACCTTGCAAGCGATGCCGCGGGGTGTAGAAACGGGATTGATCATCCATCAAATTTTTCAGGCGCTTTTTCAATCCAAAGAGGCGATTTGGCGCGATCCAGTGGCGATGGATGTGCTGGTTGCAGAAAAACTGCAAGGTACTGCTTTGTCGCAATGGATAGCGGCGATTCAAGAGATGGTCCGGCACACCATGACTTTGCCTTTGCAAGCAGATGGGGAGTTTTTTTCTTTAAGCGAGTTAACCTGTGGTCAAGTACAAGTAGAAGTGGAATTTTTGTTCTCCTCCTCTCCTCATTTCATCAAAGGATTTATCGATCTGATATTTTGTATACGGGGCAAGGTCTACTTTGTCGATTGGAAAACGAACTGGATGGAGGAATATACCCCAGAGCGGCTTCGAGAGGTCATGACCTTGCATGACTATTGGTTGCAAGCAGATCTTTACGCAGAGGCAATTCGCAGACACTTTACGCTTCCTTTGGGCGGGGCATTTTACCTATTTGTCAGAGGAGGCCAGGTGCTTTTTAAGGATTTCAGCGCATGATTTTAGAACAATTTTTCGCACGCACTCTTTTGCAAGATGATTATTCAGAGCCACGCGCTCAGTTTTTGATGCAGCTAATGGAGGTGTCTCGACAAGGGCACTTATGTTGGAAAACATCAGAAATTTCGCCCGTGTCCATTGCCTCTTTAAATGGGGCCGTCGTGCAAGATGGGGATCGATATTATTTGCGGCGCAATTGGGATTTGGAAACCAAAATTTTGGCAGAAGTATCGCGATTGAGCGCAACTTTGAACCATTCTGATTACGATGAGGAGCGCTTTTTGGTGCTTTTGGAGCAATCCCCCCTGTTAGCAGGTCAGCGCGAGGTGGTGCATCACGCATTGAAAAGGCGCTTTGCCCTCATTTGTGGGGGGCCAGGAACAGGTAAAACCTTTACAGCTGCACAGTTAGTCAAATTGCTTGCAGCTTCTTGTAAAAAAGAGCGCTACAAGGTGGCGCTCAGTGCGCCGACGGGCAAAGCTGCCATGCATTTACATGCAGGAATTATGACCATCCCAGGCGTTGATTTCGAAGCGCAGACAATACATCGCTTACTGCGCTTATCGCCGGGGGAGTATCGACTCTCTTCAAAGCGCAAAATCGACGCCGATCTAGTGATTGTCGATGAAGCATCGATGATTGATGTTGTTCTTTTAGCGCAATTGTTGGATGCGACGCCGAGCGATACTCGCCTGATTTTATTGGGAGATCCAGATCAACTGCCTCCTGTGGAAGCGGGCAGTTTGTTTGCGGAAATGGCGGAACTTTTTGGCTTATTTCTCAAAGAGTCTAAGCGCACCTCTTGCCTGAAGCTACAGCGATGTGCGCAAATGGTCAATCGAGGAGAGTTTGATTTTGACGGGATGTATCGGCAGGATTTGGCTTTAGATGCTTCCTTGGCCAAGCGTTTATTCGAAATCATGCAACCCATTTGCTTTTGGCAAGAGCCCAATCCTGAAGAGTGTCTTGCAAATTTACATCGATTGAGGGTGCTTGGGGCCTTGCGGCAAGGGCCCTTTGGGATCGATGCATTGAATCAACAGATTGTACAAGAGGCGGGGCGGCATATTCGTCCTGGGCAGTGGTGGGTGATCCCTATTATGGTTACGACAAATGATATCCGTCAGGAGTTATACAACGGGACGTGCGGCGTGCTGATTGGGAAAAGCCGGGGTGGGGTTTTTTTACAAGATGGCACTGCCTATTTTCCTCAAACAGTCCCTTACGCAGCTCTACCACCTTATGAAGTAGCATTTTGTTTGTCGATTCATAAAAGCCAAGGAAGCGAATTCGATCATGTGATTGCACTGCTGCCTCCGGGGAGCGAGTCTTTTGGGAAAGAGGCGCTATATACGGCGGTCACTCGAGCGAAGCATCAAGTGGAGATCGTAGGGCAAGAGGACACCTTGCGGGAAATGCTATCGAAGCGATCTCGCAAAGTCTCCGGCTTTACAGAGCGCTATACCCGTTCATGATAGAAGCTTTAGCGTAGCCGAAAATCCAACTTTTGAACTCATTTGTGTGTGTTGCGGTGTAAACAAAAAACTTTTCTTCAAACTAAGCAAAAGTTAGAATTGCTTTCGCTAATTTTTGCTGCAACCATTCAAAAAACAGGGGGATTCGTATGTCGATTGAAGGCATTTCTTGCTTCGGGGATCATTATGAGGACAAATATGAGGCAATTCCATCGAATCAAGGTCTCTTGGGTTTTAGAGAGGTTACCGTCATAGATATCCAGGAAGGTGATCTGTGGGCAAGGTATTTATCGCTAGGAGTTAGTTCTCAACCTTCAGTTTTGCTTTGCAGCTCGGTTGGTGGTTCTGTGAAAGGAGGGGCTGACACGGAGGGAAATTCAAGTGTTGAGGTAGAAGGCCACATTAGCCATAAGGGCGATGACGGTAGCAAAACTACATTCGAGATTGATTTGTCTGGTGAAAGGGATGCTCAAGGTGAAGTGTCTGGAGAGGTCACGTTTGAAATTAAGTATGAACGAGACTTTTAATAATGTGTATTGACATCATTGGAAGGATCGATTCTTGACAGCTATGCAAAAGAAGATTCTTCTGTATGCCACCCTTCTTCTCATTGTTGGTGTTTTTTTATTCTATTCTTTGCTGCACAAAGGTCATTATGAAACTAAACTTCCGATAGATTTTATTCCGTATACTAATCAACCGCGGACAGAGGTAGTGATAGAAGGGAAAAAGTATCCTCTAATGATTGATTTAGGATCTTCTTCTCGCCTTACTTTAAGGACTGAAATTCTGAATAACATCCAGAAAAGTTTTCTTAGAACGACAAAGCGTTTTGATATAAAAGGAAATGAATATGTGTTGCCGGTTTATTTATTGCGGAATCTGAATATTAAAAACATGGCACTGAAAAATATTGAAGCAATTGATGAAGGAAATGATTTTTTAGCCAAGGGTGCGGTTTTATATGATGCATCTGGAATTAGCAAAGATGAAGCGGCACAGGATAAGCCTGGCAGAATTGGGAGAAAGTTATTCACAGATGTGCGGGCAAACTTGTTTTTAGATTTTCATCGTTCTTTGGTGTTCGTCTGTTGCCATTTAACGGATAGAAAAAAAGACGGATATCTCATGACAAAATTTGTATGGGTTCCTTTCGAACTCGATGAGGCTACTGGGATTGTCGTTCGCATAGATACCGATTTGGGGGTTAAAAAATTTTTACTCGACACAGGGTCGACTAAAAGCGCACTGAAATCCACAGTTGCGCAAGGAGTCAATTGCGAAGAATGGAGACCAGGGTTTTATTCATATCATTCTTCGAAATTTTTATTCGGCGAAAAAGATTTTGGAGGTATAGATCTCTTGCTTGTTGAAATGGGTTCTGTATTAGAAAGTATTGATGGCATTATTGGGATGGATTTCTTGAAAAATCATACTGCATACATTGACTTTCAAAATAAAAGGCTATATCTCGGGAAGTCCGAGGAATGTTTTTCCTCAAGCTCTAATATACACAAATGAATTCAAAAGTTGGTTTTGGGCAACGCGAAAGCTGGCGGAATTTGCCTATCGTAAGTGACCCTATATTTTTAATATTGGGTCACTTAC
>JAKAFF010000129.1:4133-4454 GCA_021818045.1 bacterium | reverse complement strand
GTGCTTGGGTTGTATGGGTTGGTAGAATCTTTGGTAGATATTATACTCGTCAGTTTTTTGGTGAAGTGCGTGATGATTGTTACAAGTGGGATGTTTGTCGGGTTATACACAAATGAGTTCAAAAGTTGGTTTTGGGCAACGCGAAAGCTGGCGGAATTTATCTATCGCAAGTGACCCAATATAAAAATATAGGGTCACTTGCGATAGGTAAATTACGCCGCTTTGGCGCAGCCGAAAATCCAACTTTTGAACTCATTTGTGTATATCAAAGAGGGTAGTACGTGTTTCGCTTTGAAATCATCCATCAGTCAAAAAAATCGC
>JAKAFF010000129.1:0-4123 GCA_021818045.1 bacterium | reverse complement strand
GGAAGGATCCATACGCCGCATGAGATCATCGATACGCCGAATTTTGTAGCGGTTGGCACAAATGGCACATTAAAAGCGCTTGATAATCGGATGGTCGATTCGATTGGACTGCAGCTCATGTTTTGCAATACGTACCATTTGCTATTACAGCCAGGTCCAGAAGTAGTGCGTCTGGCGGGAGGTCTTCATCAATTCATCAATCGACAGATGCCAATTATCACAGATTCCGGTGGATTTCAGGTGTTTTCTTTGGCGTACGGCTCGGTTGCAGATGAGTTGAAGAGCCGAGGCGCTAAAAAACGAGATGGCCACGTGCTCAAAATTTGCGAGGAGGGGGTCCATTTTCGCTCGTATCGAGATGGCGCCAAAGTGCTTTTGACTCCCGAAACATCGGTGCAAGCGCAAAAGGCTTTCGGGGCGGATATCATCATCCCTTTAGATGAATTGCCCCCTTATCACATCGGACCTGAGCGCCTGAGGCGCTCCTTGGATCGGACACACAGGTGGGAGAGGCGCTCCTTGGAGGAGCATTTGAAAAGCCCCCAGGGACAAGCCATGTATGCTGTGATCCATGGGGGGGTAGATCCCGCGATGCGCAAAGAGAGTTGTGAGTACTTGAGTAATCTTGCATTTGATGGGTTTGCAATTGGGGGATCTTTGGGTAAAACAAGAGGTGAGATGTTGGAAATGCTCTCGGCTCTTTTACCGCGGCTGCCGACAGAAAAGCCCAACCATTTGCTGGGTATTGGCGATTTAGAGTCGCTGCAGCAGTGCATTCCTCTTGGCATCGATACGTTAGATAGCTCCTATCCGACTAGAGCCGCTCGCCATGGGCTCTTGCTGTGTGCGCAGGGAGGAATGAAGGTGGAGCGTCGCGAATATGCCACCGATTTTTCTCCTATTGAGCCGACTTGTACTTGTTGGACGTGCCAACATTTTTCGCGCGCCTACTTACACCATCTATTCAAGGCAAAAGAGCTTACGGCTTACGCTTTAGCAACAGTTCACAATTTGTCGTTTATGGTGGAGCTGATGCGAAAAATCCGTGCAGCAATTCGGGAAGATCTTATATAGTCTTCTACAAATTTTTGTGGAGGATATAGATGTCTAACTTGAAGCCCGAAAAGAGTAAGAAAACCGAAACCCCCTTGCTGCTGCATCCCCCGATATTGGAAGTCATCTTCGAATTGCGATGGGAAATTCAAGCAGATGAACAAAATAGCCGGATGAGAGATCCCTCTTATCCCATGATGTATGGCCGCATGTACGAGCGGTTGAAGAAAGATTTCCCTGTTGTGGAAGATTTGCCGAGCGTCCAGGCGCATCCAGAAGCCGCCCCCTATGTACCCAGACACAGAATGAGGAAGGAGAGAAATGGGTATCCACTCATTCAGGTGGGCCCCGGTATCGTGACGATCAATGATGCAAAAGGGTACTCTTGGACGAAATTTCAAGCGCTGATTTTGCGAGTCGTTGAGTCGATTATCGATCTTTATCCATCTAATGAGCTTCCTTTGAACTTCATTAAATCGGAGATGCGCTACGTCAATGGGATTCGCTTTGATATGGCAAGAGAAAATCCTCTTGCTTTTCTTGCAGAAAAACTGCATATGAAAGTGGAATTGGATCCAGAACTGTTTGCTGTGAATGGATTGCACGAAAGGCCGAATGCGGTGGGGTTGAATCTTGCCTACGCATTGGAAAAGCCGATGGCCAATTTGGCCATCAGCGCGAACTTAGGCCAAGTAGAGGGGAAACCCGCCTTTATTCAGCAAACTTTGATCCACTCTTTTGGAGAGATGGTGCCTGCTGATTTAGAGGGCTTTGTCCCTTGGTTGGCAGAGGCGCATGTGGCGGCGGAAAATAGCTTCCAAGTCTTTTGCAAGGGAGAATTGATGGAGAAATTTGCCGGAGTATGAGCCGATCTTTGATGCGCATTGCGGTGACCGGAGCTGCGGGACAGATTGCTTATAGCCTACTGTTCCGGCTTGCCCATGGCGATTTTTTGGGGCCCGACCAGCCGATTGCTCTGCATCTGCTCGATTTGCCTGCAAGCGAAGGGGCTTTGCAGGGGGTGAAAATGGAACTCGATGACTCGGTGTTCCCTTTGCTGAAAGAGGTGGTCCTTGGCAGCCGGGCAGAAGAGGTGTTCGGAGGCGTTCACTATGCTTTTTTGGTGGGCGCAAAACCAAGAGGACCTGGTATGGAGCGCAAAGACTTGCTTGCAGACAATGGCAAGATTTTCGTAGAGCAAGGAAAAGCACTCAACACTTGCGCATCTAAAGATGTGCGCGTTCTTGTTGTAGGAAATCCTTGCAACACGAATTGTTTGATTGCTTTGCATCATGCGCCCAATCTGTCGCCTCATCAGTTCCACGCGATGACGCGGCTCGATCAAAATCGCGCTGTATTTCAACTCGCTCAAAAGGCGCGCGTAGATGTTGCAGATGTGTCGCATGTGGCGATTTGGGGCAATCACTCCTCTACGCAAGTGCCCGATTTTGTCCATGCAAAAATCCATTCACGAGAGGCTTTAGAGGCGATCTCTGATCATCGATGGCTAGAGTCGGAGTTTGTCTCTTTGATCCAAAAGCGGGGAGCTCAAGTGATTGCAGCAAGGGGGAAATCTTCGGCGGCCTCTGCTGCGAATGCGGCCATTGATGCGATGCGCTCTCTTGTGGTCCCAACGCCACACGGTCAGTGGTTTTCCTCTGGTGTATATAGCGCAAACAATCCGTACGGGATTGATGAAGATTTAGTATTTTCATTTCCATGCAGCTCTCAAGGCAGAGGGGATTATGCAATCGTTGGCGGGTTAGAGATGAATTCGTTCTTGAAAGAAAAAATCGATCTCACGCAAAAAGAACTTATCGAAGAAAGAGATTTAGTGCGTGGTCTTTTGAGATGAAAGAGGGCGTTCTTTTTGAAATTACTCGCAATACCCTAGATACAGGGTTGCGGGGAGTTCCCGTGGGTTACTGCGTCACTTCTTTTGTCGATCCTAAAACGGGATTGACTTATGTGGGCCGTCCCATTGCCGAGCTCGTCAATCGAGATCCGATAGAACTGATTTACCTACTCTATTTTGGCAAGCTTGGAGAGAAAGAGCAGGTAGCTCAATTCCATCGCGATCTGAACGCAAGAGCTGCTTGTAAAGAAGAGACGATGCAGGCGATTGAGGCGCTGCCGACGGTGGGCAATCCGATGGATTGTTTTGCAGCGGCCCTTTTGATTGCCGGGATGTATGAGGGGACAGGGGATTATCGAGAAGATTGTCTCAACGTGATTGCGAAATTGCCGCAGTTAGTTGCTTGTGTGATCAATACACATGCGAAATGGGGCAAGACGCCAGATCCGAAACCTGAACTGGGCTATATGGAAAACTTTGTCCATATGCTGCAAATTCCCAACAAAACTTTCTTACTGACTCAGGCTATGCGTCTTTTTAATTTGCTTCACTACGATCACTCTGGAGGCAACTTGTCGACTTTTGTCGGTAAGGCCGTAGCATCTGGATTAGAGCCGATGTATGGCTCTTTAGCAGCGAGTATGGCAGCGCTTGCAGGAGCGCGTCATGGCGGCGCAAATCGAGATGGACTGCAATTTGTGATGAGCGTGCTGGATGAACTTGGAGAAACGGCGTCGGCGGCAGATGTAGAAAAGCTCATTCGCGATCGGTTGGCACGCAAAGAATTGGTGTTCGGTTTTGGCCATGCCGTGCTGCGAATAGAAGATTCAAGGGCGAGCGTTTGCTATGACTATTGCCAAAAACACTTCCCCTCTAATCCTTTAGTGAAAATTGCCCTTTTGCTTAGAAGTGAGGGGGTCAAAGTGTTGAAGGAAAATCCTAAAATTTCCGATCCATATCCAAATATCGATGCAATCAGCGGTACGATGCTGCAGGCAGCAGGCTTTCACTACCCCGACTATTTCACACTGCTTTTCGGGTTGTCGCGCTGTGTTGGAATCGCAATTCAAATCGTTTATGAAAGATTGGAGGCGCGCGGTGGTAAGGGCACGCCTATTATGCGCCCAAGCTATTTGTATAAGTCGCGGCTATGAGACAAAAATATCCTCCCATAGAGCCATATCGCACGGGATTTTTAAATGTCGACTCAGGTCA
>JAKAFF010000128.1 GCA_021818045.1 bacterium | reverse complement strand
ATTCGCGAATGTATACCTTTAAAAACGTATTGGGGTGATCGCGCGTCGACCAGTCCTGGACTAAGTATTTTTTGGGATCGAGCGCGTGAAGTGCCGATACGACATTATCGAAGTCATTGACGAGTAAGGCGATGTCGATATCCCAGTCCCAGGGAATGACTCCTTCGTACCGGTAGGCGCCGAGGCAGCTGCCGCAATCGAGCCACCAGGGCAAGTGGGCTTGATTTAAAAGCGTGGTGATCTCTTGCAATGCCTGTTTTTCTATGGCAAGTCTTTGATCATCGCCCTCTTTGCGGGGAAGTTTCAAAGAGACTTGCGTTTGTGGGTTTTCATCGAAGATGAGGCCCATGTTTTTGTATTCATCGATGTGGGAGTGGATTGTTGAGGTGTGGGTGGACTTTTCTAAAGAGTCAAACTGAGCCTTTGTTGTGGGGTTGAGATAGCTGAGTCCTTTTAGGGTGGAGCCTATGAGAATAGATGGGGGAAGCGCAATGATGCTTGCAGAAGTTTTTAGCCAAAAATGGTCTTGGTATTGAAAGCGCTGTTTTAAGCTCCAAGAGCCATCCTCATTTTTGTGGGCTATTTTGCCGTCTAGTAAATATTGGAGTGGCGTAAGTAGGGTATTGCCTGCTTTTTCTAGGCCTGTCGCAGAGTCGATAGCGACATTGAGAAACAAACTTCCTGTAAGGGCAAAATAGGCGCAAACAAGAGGCATGAATAGCGCGCACAGCGTTTCTACAGTAAAGTCCCAGAGTCTGTCCAGCATAGCTGTTTGTATATCTATAAATTTTGCAAACTGCAACAATATTTGTGTATATAAATGCTTTGGCGTCCGTTGCAAGCCAACTTCGCATCATCCAAACATCGTTACCACCTTCTATGCTCACACCTTTACAAGAACTTCTCCCCAACTGTCGAGTAGTGGGCAGGCCTAATCCTTAAACAAAGAACGAAATGCGGCCCCTCCATCGGGAGGAGGGGTGTTGCTTTGATTGACCTTGAATTCCTCGCAAAAATTGGCCCGTTCCCGGTCTCGCACAAAGTCGGTTCCGGGAGCTGCACAATCATTGGGTTTGCCAGGAGCGTAATATTTGCAGTTTAAACACACATGCAAGTCCACTCCACAAAGGGGGCAAACCGCACGAAAAAGAATCTTATCTATTCCTTCAAGGGATTTACGACACTTCCAGCAATTCAGTTTTGCCTCCTTCTACGCCGACCATCTCCCACAGCTTCATGCTCATCCCCTCTTCTGCGCCAGCCGTCTCCAATAGGTTCGTGTTCATATCTGTCTTCGTGCATATTTCCATCTGCGAATCCAGGTTCATGGCCTCTTCTTCTCATATCATGGCCAACTGGTTCGTGTTCATGGCGCTCGACGTATGGCTGTCTAACGCCAATTTGAGGTGGTAGGTTCATTCTGACTATTGTGCGTTGTTCTCGAGTAGGCGCTTTTGTGAATAGACTGAATAGTTTAGAAAGCAATAATAGGTCCAAACAACCTACGGAACATTCCGCGTTGGTTAAAACTTTCGCGGATAAAAGCAGCATAAGCCCTGTGGCCGCGAAAGCAGCAGGTTTTGCGAGCGTCAAGAAACTAATGACCGATAGAAAAATCAAAGTCGTGAGAAGAACGACTTTTTGGGTTGTACAAGGCTCGAAAGCATTCACTGGACATCTGTATGAATTTGCTGGATGAATCATGTTTCTCTCCTAAAATTGAGTGGCTCTGACTGCATTGTTTAGACTAAAATTGATGAGAAGCGCCTCTTTTTTCGAATCCCATCCACTATTTGTGCCCAAGATGACACCATCTCCCACTTGCCAGTTATTAAAACGATACATGTCATAGGTGGAAATTTCCCAATGAGTGCCATCTGTTAAGGAAATTTCTCTATGAGAATAATCGATGCTGCGGATGTATCTGGTATGCACACCGCCTTTTAGGGGGCCCACCTTTAAGTTTGTCTCGACTTCAGTGCCGTCGCTTTTGTTTAAGATGCGATATTTGTAGCTGCTGAACCAGCGGTGATTTTGCGTAATAATAAGAGGGTCATTGACTCTCCAATTGGACACCACTTCTCTGTCATTGTCATGAATTTGCCATCCAGAGCCATCTTCAAGATCAATTTGATAAGTGTTGCTTCCCGTAATGGCAAGGGCCGCTAGCCGGTGATGACTGGGGGAGTAATAAATCAGTGGCAACCGCCCTCTTCCATATTCAAAGCCCATTTCCATTTCTGTGGGCGATTGTTCCTCTCCTTCGACAATGAGGGTTGGGTTTTCTTCTTGAGGCTCCAGTCGAGAGGCAACTTCTTCGTGCTCGCCATCATCTTGCGCTACCAAGAGAATAGGAGCGGTTAAGAGCAATAGGCATAGTCTTTGAAACCGGTTCATATATCACCTTCATCTTATAATAAAAAAATTGAGCAGGCATCCTAGCAATTCAGCTCTTTTTTGTAAATCTGGTGTTCAGGTATATACACAAATGAGCAGTCATGTGGTCAGTTTTTAAGTATCTCATGTGTTTTGTGTCGATAGGAGGTGTTTGTGCAACACAGCCTCCAAATTACCTCTCATTCGCTGCAGGTTCTTATGATTTATATAGAGAAAGGCATCGCACATTTGAATGTGAGATGGAGTACAAATTTTGGCTCCATTTTTTGAAATCGCCGACGCGCAACTTCGAATTTCGCCCCCTTTTTGGAGTGATGGCGACTGCCGAAGGGAGTCTATATGCGTATTTTGGTATTAACTTTGACTTTATTTTTTTCGATCGCATTGTCATCGCGCCAGGTTTTGCCGGAGGATATTTTGTTCCGGGCCATGGAAAAAACTTGGGGTATCCCATTGAGTTTAAGACAGGGGTGGAGCTCGCTTGGCAATTTTCTGGGTGGCATCGCCTGGGAGTGCATTTTTATCACCTTTCTAACGCTGGACTCGGAAGGAGAAATCCTGGAGAAGAATCGTTAGTCTTGTTTTATGATATCCCGCTTGTTAATGGTTTTCCGTTTATCAGGGATTAATGTTCAGTTTTTTTAATTATTTAATTATTGATAAATAATATTTTGTTTTATTATTCTTAGGCGTAAGAGGGTGTTCTCTTAGATCTCTTGGGAATCCAGGCTTCGTTGATTTTAGGGTTCTCAAGAGGTCTATTAGAGAACAACTCCTAAGGGAGTATATCTTGAGTCAGGAATTGCCATTTGAGCCTTATCCATTTTTAGCTGACCCTCATAAGCAGACGATCATTAGCTCGATGTGCAATATCATCTTCGAGCCTCAATCAGTGCAAAAGCTTGTGCCTTTGCCGGATGGTGATAAGATTTCGCTAGAGGTCACAACTCCTGCTGGATGGAAGGCAGGGGATTTAACGGCCTTTTTTGTCCATGGTCTTTGTGGATCTCACCGCTCGCCAAACCTTGTGAGGATGGCCAAAAAGCTTGAGCCTTTGGGCATTCGGACGGTGCGCTATAATATGAGGGGGTGTGGCTCTGGTAGAGGACATGCTAGGCGCACATATCATTGTGGACGTAGCGAGGATATCTTTGAGTGTTTGAAGGTTTTGAAAAAAGAGCTTCCCGATTCGCCGATTATTTTGATTGGATTTTCTTTGGGTGGGAATGCGGTATTAAAATTGACAGGGGAATTGGGGGGGGTGGGCAAGCACTTTCTTGAGGGGGTGATTGCGGTGAGTCCTCCTGTTGAGGTCTATTCTAGTGTGCAGATGTTAGGGGATCCCGCCAATCGCATGTATGAGAAGTATTTTTATAAGAGGCTGCGCGAAGAAGTTCTTTATCGGCATAAGAAATTTAAAGATTTGCCGCGAGTCAATCTGCCAAAAGATTTGAAAATTTACGAGTTTGATCAATTGTACACGGCGCCAATGGCTGGGTTTTCTAGTGCGATTGATTATTACAATAAATGCAGCGCTTCTCACGTTGTGGCGGACATTGCGATCCCTTGCAAGATCTTGCTCGCAGAGGATGATCCTATTATCTCTGCAGGGTCTTTAGATCGGTATGCATTGCCATCCAATATCAGTGTGTTCAAAACGAAGAAAGGGGGACACATGGGTTACCTGGGGAACTCAGAGGACAATAAGGGGTTCTATTGGCTCGATTCGGTGCTTGCAGATTGGATCGTCGCATTTGCGAGCCGCGGATCTGTGTAGTTGGGGTCAACGGGTTGTTGTTTATTGAGTTGGCGCACTGCAAAGATCCAAAACAGGACCGTGCATCCGATCAGGGGTAGTAAAAAGTGGGTAATGGACAAAACAGATCCTGTTCCCGCAAGCTGAATGAGGGCAATCTGGATCCATGCTGCTCCCGATTTCCCAAGTCTAGATCCCACTACATCGATGGCTGCCTTCCCTTTTACTTTTGACTCTGCATCTAGTGGAATGTAGGACATCTCTTTAGTCGAATCGAAAAAGGCGTATTTCATGACCTTTGTCGAAACGTTTTGGAAAGCTCCAAAAAGG
>JAKAFF010000127.1 GCA_021818045.1 bacterium | reverse complement strand
CGGTGCGTACTTGGTTTGTGGCGGTCGAGCAGATTAAAGATCGGATGGTTCAGGCCAATGTTGAGATTTATTGGATGCCAAGCCACATTAAGGAGGGGCGTTTTGGCAAGTGGCTCGAAAATGCAAGAGATTGGGCAATTAGCCGCAATCGGTATTGGGGTACGCCGATTCCGCTTTGGCGCGATGAAGGGGGAGATTTGCAGGTCGTTGGCAGTATCGCCGAATTGGAGGCTCTCACAGGTCATAAAATTCACGATTTGCATCGGCACCACATCGATGGTTTGACGTTTGAAAAAGGGGGGAAGACGTATAAGAGAGTCCCCGAGGTGTTTGATTGTTGGTTCGAGTCGGGTTCGATGCCGTATGCACAAGGGCACTATCCTTTCGAAAATCAAGAGTTGTTTCAGCAGACGTTTCCTGCCGATTTTATTGCGGAAGGGGTGGATCAGACGCGGGCTTGGTTTTATACGTTGACGGTGCTTTCCTGCGCTTTGTTTAACCGGCCGGCATTTAAAAACGTGATCGTGAATGGCATCATTTTGGCGGAAGATGGCAATAAGATGTCAAAACGGCTAAAAAATTATCCAGACCCAGAATTGGTGATCACAAAGTATGGAGCGGATGCAATTCGGCTCTATTTGTTGAGTAGTCCTGCTGTGAAGGCGGAGGATTTGCGCTTTTCAGAAAAAGGGGTGGAGCACGTTTTAAGGCAGGTGCTAATCCCGATGTGGAACTCGTTTGTGTTCCTTTCTACTTATGCAAAGATTTATCAGTTTGAGCCGAAGGGTGGTTTTCAGCCTATAGCTTTGATCGATCGATGGATTTTGTCGATGACGCAAAAGTTGACGCGCGATGTGGAATGTGCAATGGATAGCTACGATTTGAATCGAGCGGTAGAGCAGTTTTTTGGATTCGTCGATCAGTTGACGAATTGGTATATCCGTAGATGCCGCAGTAGATTTTGGGCTGATGAAGATAGCCCAGATCGGAGAGGCGCTTTTGAGACGCTTTATGCGGTGTTGCTCCAATTGAGTCGGGTGGCGGCTCCCTTCATTCCGTTTTTGAGTGAGGCGATCTATCGCGAGCTGCGAGATGAATCGATGCCAGAGTCGGTGCATTTGTGCTCATTTCCTCTGTATCAAGCCAGTTTGCGCGATGAAGAGTTGGAAAAAGAGATGGGGGCGGCTCAAGCAGCTGTCAGTTTGGGGCATGCTTTGCGCAAAGAATACAAATTGAAGGTGAGACAGCCTTTGCAAAAAGCTCATTTGATCACTTCAAATGTAGAATTGCTTCACTCTTTAGAAAAACAGCAGCAGTTGATCGCAGATGAGTTGAATGTGAAACAGGTTCAATTTCATAGCGATGAATCGCAGTTTGTCCAGTGGTTTGCAAAACCGAATTTTCCAGTTCTCGGAAAGAAAATCGGTAAGTTGATGCCTTTAGCAAAAGAGGTGTTGCAAAACTTCAGCCGTAAACAAATCCAAGCCTTAGCAGCAGGCCAGATGGTGCTTATTGAGGTGGACGGAGAGCCGATAGAATTGGAATTAGCTGATGTGCAAATTGAGCGTAAGGTGAAAGAGGGGCTCGCCGCAGGTAACGAGGGGGAACTGACGGTGGCTTTAGATACAGCTTTGAGCGATGATCTGTTGGAAGAGGGCCTTGCACGGGAAATTGTCAATAAAATCAATACGATGCGTCGAGAGATGGGCTTGGCTGTGACGGATCGGATTCAGGTTCAATTGGATGCAACTGAGCGGGTGGTGCGGTGTTTCCAACGATACAAAGAGTATATTTGTCATGAAGTTTTAGCCGTGCGGGTGCAATTTGGTCCGTGCGATGGGGTTGCATGGGATTTAAATGGGGAAAAGACGCATATTTTATTGGAAAAAGCAGGAGGTTAGATACCATGGTGATGCCGTGTTCGAGAGCGGATGTACGACAATGTGCATTGCGGCTGAGTGTTGCAATGGACCGTTTAATAATGCGCGTGGTTCAGATGGCTGAGGAACGGTTCCGTGGGTTGATAATGTGGTATAGCTGTGATTTTGGGGTGCCGCGTGAGTGGTCTATGGAGACGCTGTATCGTGATCCCAATGTTCAAACAAGCGAGTGACTTGCTCCAGCGCTTCTGGTTGGGTGTTTTGCGCCCCGCTGTATGCGTGGTCTAAGGAGTAGACTAAGAAGAGCATGAATGAAATATAGCCCGTTAATAGGGAGGTCATGATCATGTGGCTGCGGAAATTTTCTAGTCCAAAGAAGTACATGAATCCAATAGTGATGATGCCGCCGGTTAAAAGGATTGTCCACATCATGGATCCTAGGTGTTCCCATGCGCTAAATTGACGCGCAATCCGGGCGTTCATAAATGTGTCTAATTTAGAGATGGAAGTTTCGTACCAAATTTTCATCTTTGCATCTTGTAGATCTACGTCGTGATAGCTGTCCCATATTTTTTTGATCACCTCTTGCCCTTCAATGCTGATGGCATTGGTGTTAGAAATGCCCCATTCATTTTGGATTACATATTCTGCATAACTATGCAGACTGGCGCGGATGGCGTTGCGATTGGAGACGGGAAAAAAATCGGCTTCGCGGTAAAGGTCAGCCAGTGCTACAGCTTCAGTGTAGATGGTTTGTAATACGTCGTTATTGCGCGTTTGTTCGTTGACAACGGTAAAGCCAAGGATGACGCTGTAGAGAATGCCGACAATGCCAAAGGTGTAGCCGGCCACATCGTGGTTTTTTTTGAGTGTGCGGGTGGGGATGTATTTATGGATGAGGTATAAGATGAACATGGAAAGGAGGATTGCGATTAAGACGATGATCAGGGCAGAGAGAATCCAAGAAGTGGAGTTGAGTAAGAGTTTCATTTTTTTTCTCGATTGAGGATGCTTTGCGCCGCACTTTCTGAGATTTGGGTAGGACAGCCCCAAAAGGCTTTCCATGCAAGAGAAACACTTCCCATTTTATGGATGGTTGCGAGAAATCGGCAGCTGGCCATGACTTCTGCATAGGCAAGAAAGATGAGGATGAGGGAGATGGATGCTGTAATGAAGCAAAGAAAGCACCAAGATTTCACTACGAGTCCTTGTAGCGCGACCAAAATGATGCTCACAATGCCAACAGGGATGACGGAGATGCCAAAAATGATGACGAGCCAAGGGTGTGTTTTCCAACGTTTGGTGGAGCCAATGAGGGCGAAGATGACGTCTGCGAGGTAGGCTAGGGTCCCCAAAAAAGCATCGGGAATGTGGATCCACTTGGAAAAATCGTGCGATAATTGTGAGGTGAGGACGTTTCTGGTGCCGTTTTTAAAGACGGGATCCCATACGGTATGGATGACTTGCCATTCAAAAAGGGCCAAATAAAACGAGATGACGACGGCGACGAATGCAACCGAAGCAAGCAGTAGGCGGCGGGGCCATGCGGATGGGGAGTAGTCCATACAGCCCATTTAATGGATCGTCTTTAAAATGGCAATGGAGAGCGGAGTTTTTTGCGATAGTAGAGAGAACTTGCAGTTAATGAGAGGAAGAAAAGCGTCCAAATTGCAAGATTTGGGCCCGTGAAGAAGGAGTGCGGGGGGTGGGGGAGTCGTCCCAGCCGATTGCCTGGGGGGGAGAAGATGAAGCTGACGCTGCCTTTAATGTTGTCTTCAGGGACAAAGCCAAACTGTCGGCTGTCAGAACTCATTGCGTGGTTGTCTCCTAGGACAAGATACATTTTTTCTGGGATTTTTAGCCCATTTTTCGCGATCTCTTCTTGGGTTGGGGGCCCTGCATCTTGGAAGGGGAGATAGGCTGGGTTATTCAGCTGTTTTTGCAGCTCTTGCAACTGAAAGGAGAGATTCACGGGGTCATCTTTTTTAAAAAGGGGTGCGCCCAGTAGGTGTAGTTGTCCTTCTTTGAAATAGGCGTAGCGAGAGGGGGTGGCCCTTTGCGATTTGGAGGTGGGGAGATAGAAATTGTGGAGCTCGATCCCTAGATTGTAGAGGGTGTATGTTTGCTCGGGTGTTCTTTGATACAGGGGGTGATCGGGCGCGACTTCGTAGGCATAACCTCCAGAGATGGGAAGCCATGTGAAGGGGAGCTTGTATACTTTGCCATCTAAGATTTCATAGGTGCCGTCAGGGACTTGTGGGAGTTTAGGCAATTGGGAAGAGGCCCCTTTAGGGTCCCAGCCAAAACGGTGTGCTTTGCCATTTTTCACAATAAAGCGGCAAGTGGTCATGTGGGAGGCAATTGTTTGCAGGTGCTCTTGTGAAAGGGGGATCAGTGATGTGGAAGTGTGCAAATCGGGGCGTGCGCGGTTGTACTCGTCGCGCACCAGTTTGGCTCCTTGCAAGGAGGGGTGGTGGGAGAGCTCGAGATAGTAAGGGGCTCTGCTGAATTCGAGATCGCCGTGGATTTGATGCGCCTGTGTTTCGTTGAGTAGGCGGGCCATGGCAAAGTGCTTCATGCCCCAATGATCGCTGTAGTGTGCTAGGCGTGGGCGGCCATTTTGGGGAAGAATTTCTCCGAAGATGGCA
>JAKAFF010000126.1 GCA_021818045.1 bacterium | reverse complement strand
GGTGGTCCAGATTTGGTTGATCGCGAGGAGGCCCATATTGCCGCAATATGGGCGACGAGTGATCGACCAAAGATGGGCCGCCATGATGGCCGCAAAAAATTTAAGAAGCTACCCGTGTACAGGATAGCTTTATGGCGGTCGTAGCTCAGTTGGTTAGAGCGTTGGATTGTGGATCCAAATGTCGCGGGTTCGAGCCCCGTCGATCGCCCCATTTTTGAGGGAGGGATGAGGTGTCTTTTTTACAAGCGATCCTCCTGGGTCTAGTTCAAGGCATCACCGAGTTTTTTCCCATCAGTTCTTCTGCCCACTTAAAACTTGCCAAATGGTTTTTACACATCCCCGATGGAGAACATCTCCTCTATTTTGATCTTCTCTTACATAGCGGAACCCTTTTGGCCCTTCTCATTTATTTGAGAAAAGACGTGTTAGAAATTTTGCGCGACGTCCACAAAATCGCCCTCTATTTTGTCGCCCTCGCCCCCCTCATCCCCGCCTATTTTTTCTTAAAACCGCTCAGGATCTGGGCCTCCAACCCCGCTTTTTTAGGTTATGCACTTCTGATCTCTTCCGCGCTTCTTTTCGGCGCGTCTAAAAAAAAATCGTGTCCCGCACACGCCCAAAAGGGCAATAAATGGAAAAATGTGCTATGCATTGGAATGATGCAGACAATGGCCCTAATCCCAGGCATTTCGCGCAGCGGCTCAACCATTTCCGCAGCCAGATACTGTGGCTGGACGTGGAGTGAGGCGGCCCGCTTTTCCTTTTTGCTCGCCATCCCCACCATTTTGGGCGGAGAGCTATTGGAAACCCTCAAGGGACACCCCGCAGGCGGAGTTTCTTTCGCTTGCTATTTGGGGGGATTTATCGCCTCTTTAGCATTGGGCCTCATCTCCGTGCGCTTCATCTTTTGGGTGTATGGGCAAGGAAAAGTGCGCCCCTTTGCCTGGTACTGTCTCATCTTAGGGATTTTTTCGTGGGTGCTATTCAATGGCTAAAAAAAAGAAACCCCCCATGAACCCCGATGCGCAAGGATTATTCCTCATCGCCTTAGGCGTTTTGGGACTTTTGGCCCTTTGGAGTTTTTCGTTTCTCCACCCAACTCAAAACTTCCTCGGGTTTTTAGGTTATATCGTAGCTTTAGGAGCTCAGTCGCTCTTCGGCATGGGCGCCTACTTGATCCCCCTCTATCTGGGCCTGCTCGGCGTCAGACTGCTTCAAGGCCAAAAATGGATCCATCTGAAGTACGATCACATCTATTTTCTCATCGGGCTCACCTCTTGCTGCATGCTTTTGACCGTCTTTGCAGAAAGTTTCCCTGACAAAGCCAAAATATTAGACGGTAAAGTCGTCTCAGAAACCTTAGCGATGACCTCCCCTTTTCCCCGCACGTTAACCCGATTGTATTTAGGAGGCTTCCCCTGCTATTACTTGTTCAGCGATCTCCCCTTACTCAATTTGCAGCACACTTTAAGCCCTGTCGGCACAACCCTCATCTTTTCAAGTCTTGCACTTGTCTCTTTTCTCCTTTTAACCCGCCTTCAAGTCCTCTCTAATGCACACAAAGTCTGGCGAGCTGTACTGCGATGCATCAATTACCTCAAACACATTGCCCAATCCAAACCCGCTACTCCCCTTGCGCCAAAAGTCTTTTCCGGATTGAAGATCAACAACTTACAAGACAAACACCCCCCTCCAAAAAAGAAAATCACAGAGATTTTAAAAGTAGAAAAACCATCCAAGCCCGCCCCCATCATCACCACCGTAGAAACGGCTCCGCCCCTCCCAGCGCTTCCCAAAAAAGAGAAAAAAGAGCCCATCCCCATCCCTACAAAAAGCCTCATGGTCCGCTCAGACAGCTCCTATAAGCTCCCTTCCCCCTCCCTTTTAGCCAATCCTAGCCAAAAAGTGGACCAGCCAACTCTCAAAAAAGACCTCATGCAACAAGCTGCAGTATTAGAAGAGACCTTAAAAAGCTTTGGCATTGAAGCCAAGGTTGGAGAGGTCAATAGCGGCCCCACGATCACCTCCTTCGAAGTGCACCCATCAATTGGCGTTAAAGTACAAAAAATCAAAGCTTTAGAAAACGATATCGCGCTCAATATGCAAGCCAAATCGATCCGCATCGTAGCTCCTATTCCTGGGAAAGCGGCTGTGGGAGTTGAGGTGCCTGCGTTACATCCGCAAGAGGTGAGCTTCAAAGAGATGCTCTTGCACTATCAGCAAAAATCCAGGCGTCTCGGCATCCCCATTTTGCTTGGCAAAGCGATCAATGGCGAATGGGTATTTAGCGATCTTACCCGGATGCCTCACTGTCTCATTGCAGGGGCCACAGGTTCAGGAAAGTCAGTCTGCGTCAATACCATTGTCATGTCGATCTTGATGAATGCACGTCCAGACGAAGTCAAACTCCTCATGGTCGATCCGAAAAAAGTCGAACTCACCCAATATTCAAAGCTCCCGCACATGATCGCCCCGGTGATTACTGAGCCGCACGGCGCCTATGCTGCCTTGCAATGGCTTGTCAAAGAAATGCAAGTGCGCTATGAAATTTTAAAGCAACTAGCGCTGCGCAATATTAGCGCATTCAACAACCGCAAAATCAACAAAGATATCGAATCTGCGCTAAATATCCCCATCCCCGAGCAAATGCCTTTTATTGTTGCGATCATCGACGAATTTGCCGACTTGATGATGGTCTCGAGCGCCGATATCGAAACGCCCATTGCCCGCATCGCGCAAATGGCGCGCGCTGTTGGCATCCACCTCATTTTAGCAACACAGCGCCCCTCCAAAGAGGTCGTCACGGGCATTATCAAAGCCAATATCCCAACGCGCATCTCCTTCAAAGTCGCAAGCCGCGTCAACTCGCAAATCATTTTGGATGAAACAGGCGCCGAAAGTCTTTTGGGCAATGGGGATCTCCTCTTTTTACCGCCGGGAACCGCACAACTATTGCGCGCTCAAGGAGCTTACATCAGCGATGAAGAGATCAACCAAGTGATCCAAACCATCTGCAGCCAAAGTCCCACCAACTACCTCATCCCCTCCTTTGATTCCTTCCGATCGTTAGATGTGGAAGACGACGATGATGAACCCAAAGGAAAAGACCCCCTTTATGAACAAGCATTGCAAATTGTCGTCTCTTCCAAAAGCGCATCGACCACGTTCTTGCAGCGCAAACTCAAAATCGGCTACGCAAGAGCTGCCAGTTTAATGGATGAGCTCGAGCAAAATGGCATCATCAGCGCCCAAGATGGGGCAAAACCGCGCCGTGTCATCGGCGGCGGCGCAACTATCGCCCCCTCTCAACCCGCGCTCTTTGAGAATCTCAAGGAAGAAGAGGATGAAGAACTACTTTAAATTTTGGGGAACTCGCGGCTCTTGCCCTGTCAGCGGCTTAGAATATAGCCATTTTGGAGGCAATACTGGCTGTTTAGAGGTGCGCTACGATCAACAACTCATCATCATCGACGCAGGAACTGGCATTCGTCCTTTAAGCTACACCTTACAAGATGAAAAAACCGTCCATTTAATCCTCTCTCACACCCATTGGGACCACATCTTAGGATTCCCCTTCTTTCGTCCGCTTTATGATAAAAATATGCATCTCCACATCTGGGCTCCTCGAGGAGAAGGAAAACCTTGTCGTGAATTATTTCAAACTATGATGTCGCACGAATTTTTTCCCATCTCATTTGATCAGATTCAAGCGCAACTCACCTTTCACACTATCCAGCACATGACCCCCATAGAGCTTGGGCCCCTGCAGATCAACTTTCATCGCGTGCACCATCCTGGAGAAACCTACTCCATTCAAATCCAAACCCCCCATGAACTCATTGGCTATACAACAGATGATGAAATCGTACCTGGAAAAACCGCCAGTTTCATTGAGTTTCATAAAGACAGCGACTATTTCATCCACGAAGCCCAATACACCGAAGAAGAGTACGCCCGAAAAGCGCGTTGGGGACACTCTTGTCTCAACCACGTCATTCAAATTGTGGAGCAAATTCGCCCTTCGCGCTGGCTTGTGACTCACCACGATCCGGAGCACACAGACCAGACTCTACGTGCGCTTGAAAAAACTGCCAGATCGCAAGTAAAGTGTCCTGTTGAATGGGTGTACGACGGACAGATTTTCTCACTCAAATAGGCAAGGATTAGAAACGACATCTTGGTGCGCAACTAACACCTTTGTCGACATGTTGTGCGCCGCCATCACACGCGCAACGATCTCCAAGGCAAGTTCAGGGCGGTTGCATTCGTGAGACAAATGAGCCAGATAAATCGCCTTTAACTCTGGATGATAAACACCTGTGATGAGTTCTGCACAAGCCTCATTTGAAAGGTGTCCTTGCTTGCAAAGAATGCGCTGTTTCAAAGTATCGGGGCGAGAAGATGCATGCACAAGCGGCGGATGATGATTCGCCTCGATGTACAGATAGTGGCATCGCTTCAAATGTTCGCGAACAAGCGATGTCACATGGCCAATATCTGCACAAATCCCCAATTTAATTGCATCAATTT
>JAKAFF010000125.1 GCA_021818045.1 bacterium | reverse complement strand
GTAGAATCGTCGACTTTTGGCAAGAAGGGGAGTACCACATTGCACGCAATCAAATGGAAGAATTTATTGTCCAGTTCCCCGAAAGCCCATTTTCGGATGTCCTTTGCGGCGCACTTGGCGATCTATCTCTACGTGAAAAAAACTTCACCACTGCTCTAGAACACTATTCGCAAATCCAATCTCCAGAGCTTTGCGACCAGGTATTTCTCAGCCGCATGCAATGCCTTTACGAAATGCAATGGTACGCAAACCTAGCAGACGAATGCGAAGCCTATTTGGCGAAAAAAGAGAACCTCCAAGTCACCTATTATCTAGCGATTGCCCTATACCATCAAAGCCTCAACGCAACAAATGCCTCTGAAGAACTCCAGCACCTCGCAGAAAAAGCATTGCCCCATTTTCAATCTCTATATCAGAGCGAACTCTCCGATGAAGTAGCTCAAGGACTTGCCCACCTACACTGCACCTTAAAGCATTTTCCCCAAGCAGCTGACATTTACCTCAACTTAGCTCAAAAGCACGCCCACCTCAAAGAAGAGATGCTGTTTCAGGCAGGCTTAATCCAATCAGAATTTGATAAGGACCTGGCCATCCAAACCTTTGCTACCATTGCAGAATTAGGGCAAAAAAAAGCAAAAGAGGCTGCCTATAACCGCCTGGTCCTCACCTTTGAAAGCGGCCGTTACGAAGAACTAAGCCACATCGACCTCAACACATTACCCCCAGACAAAATCGGCATGGCTCACCTTTTTCTCGGAAGAGGTCATCTCCACTTAAAAAACTACTCCACGGCCATCCAAGAAATCCAAAGCTACGTAGCCAAGGCTCCCACATCAGAAACCCTACACGCCGCCTTACTCAGCCTACTAGACGCTGCATACCAATCCTCAAACTTAGCCTCGTTAGATAGCGCAATTGCCCAATTTAGCACACTTTATCCCGACGACCCCGAACTTCCCAAAGCCTATTTTTCCAAAGCGCAACTGCTAAAAAAAGAAGGGCATCTTGAAGAAGCGCACACGCAAATCGAAACCATACTCGCCCAATTTCCGAATTTCCCACAAAAAGCACTTGCGCTATTTGAACTAGCCCATCTCGATTATCAAGCCAACCATTGGGCATCTTGCTATCCAACAGCCCTCTCCTTCATCCAAACATTTCCAAACCACGATTTAACCCCCTTTGCCTGGCGCTATTTCATCACCTCTTCCGCAGAAATTGCGGCCCTGAACCCCGCCTCTTGCGAGCAACTCGTATCCGACTTGCACCAATTTTTAGAGCAGCCCCTGGATACAGCAGAAAAAAATGAGTGGCTCTTCGTACTAGGCAAAACCGAATTTGAACTAGGCCACTACTCAGAAGCCTTTGATGCCCTGCAAAATCCCACCTCCCCCAATGCCCTCCTACTCCTCTCTCTCGTATATCGAGAAGGGCGCGCCGACCTCCCCTCATTTTGCCAACTTGCAGAAGAGGCCCTAGCCAAAGGCGCCACCCTCATCGATCCTGCCCAAGTGCACATCTCGCTATTCAATGCCTATCTGCAACTATCCCAACCAAAACAAGGTGCAGAACATCTCTACCAAGCATTCATACATAAAGCAGATATCAAACTAGAAAACCTCCTCTGGCTCGCCGACTCCTATTTCAATCAGCTCCTTGAAGATGAAAACCAAGCCCTTGCCACCCGCACTGCAGCCGTTCTCGAAAAAATACAATGTAAGGCGGCTTTACACGCCAACTCGACCAACTTATTTACAGCCACTGCTTGTCCAGAAGTGATCGTCTACAAACTGGCCAAAGTGTACTCCATTTTAGGAAGAACTGATGAACAAATCACTCTTTTGGAAAAATTAGAAGCGCCCAGCCCTGCAGCAAAGCTCCTTTTAGCACAAGGTTATGCCCAAAAGGCAAACATAGTGGCTGCGATGCGGGTGTTAAATGAGATCGTATCCCAAAGCCTTACTCTCCACGACCCGATCAGCGCCGCAGCCGCCCTGGAAAGCGCTCGCCTGCAACACAAAACCCACTCCACTTTGGACACAGTCAAGATTGCCGCGCAACTCAAAAACCTCGTCGTCCAAAAAAATCTTTTCAATGAACCCATCCATTTAGAAGCGGCTTTAGATTATATCGACCTGCAAGCAAAAGCAGATCTTAGAAAAAAACTCACCCTACTACAAAAAACCAAAGCCGATTTTGAAGCCACGGATGACTTACTCTCGAAAGATTACCATGAAGCAAGGCTCCATAATCACAATAAAGATCAAGTGTACCAAGGTTACATGAGACTCATGGAAGCATTAGCGCTTATCACCGAAGCCAAGCTAATTGAGGATCTAGATCATCAAAAAAGCTTGCGGGCAAAAGCAAAAACTCTTTTGCTGCAAATAGTACAAGAATCGATTATACGCTCCCTTACCGAGCGAGGCGCGCTTTTGCTTGAAGATGAATTTACAACAAAAACATAAAGCCATCCTCTCTGGATGCATTGCGATATCTGTGCTCTTTCATGCGCTGGCTTTAGGCGTATTCCAGCGCTATTCCCTTTGGTTTTCGACCCTTCACCCACAAAACCCAGACACATGGGTACATCAATTAGACAAAAAAGAGTGTGATGAAATTTTACAAACAGCGTTTGCACCGCAAGTTGTAGCATCTCCGCAGACGCCCCCCCTGATACAAGAGCCTGAACTGCAGCCAGAACCTCTCAAGGCGCACCCCACACCAATCAATGAACCAGATTTTTGTCTCTCTTTGTTTCAACAACCATTTCCAGCGCAAGAGCTTGCTGGCAGAGGACCGATTCCCACATTTGCGACCCCTGTGCAACCGCTCAACCTCCTCGAACATCTCCCCAAAGAACTCATCGTCGCGCCACCTCAAAAATGGACACCTCCCACCCTTTTCCCTGTAGAGCAACCCTTCGAACAACACACCTTACAAGCCGCCATCCCTACAGAAACGAGCAAAGCGCCTCTTCCCTTAATCACCTATTCCGACCAAGTACCGTTGACACTTACTGATACCGCAGTGCAAACGCAAGCACCTCAACCCATTCACCCCATCCCGCTGCCTCAATTACCGACACTTGAAGATCTAGAAACCTCCTCTTATTCCGACACTTTCGACACAGACCTAATCTTCCTCAAACAAGAAAATGGGCGCTACGTCTTTGCTCTCACACTCATCCCCAGAAGCGATCTAGACCTCCCCAGCATTCCCCAACAATTCACCTTCTTGATCGACCGCTCCAACTCCATCCAACAAGACCGGCTCAATGCCACCAAATCGGCTCTATTAAAAGCCCTCACAGAACTCACCCCCGAAGACACATTCAATATTATTGTTTTTGACAACAAAATAGAAAAGTTAGCGCTCGACCCGCTCCCTTGCAATGCCGAAACGCTATCAGCTGCGGAAGATTTTTTACAAACTATCCAGCTCGGCAGTTTTTTTGCGGCAGCAGACCTATATAAACCCCTATTTCTCACAGTACCTCGTCGGGCCGCAAGCGATGTCATCCACACAGCGATTTTACTCACAGACTCAGAATCGCTTGGCAAAAAGCCCTCCGCCCGTGCGCTTTTACACGATTGGACAACCTACAATGCGGGCAAAGTATGCCTCTACGCGCTCGGCATCAACGGAGACCCTCATATAGCCACTCTTGAAACAGCCACTCTCTTTAATAAAGGCAAGCTATTTAGCGCTCCAACCCCGCGGGGGCTCAAACGCAAGTTAGTAAAACTCATCAAAACCATCCACTCTCCCATTGCAAAAAACCTCGTATATAAAGCCATCAGCCGCTCTCCCAAATCGAACATTCAACTCTTTCCCAAAGCCACACAAACGCCCCACCTATATCTCGACCAACCCTATGTCATTTTGGGGGAGACAGATACACTGGATGATTTTATCCTCTTTGTACAAGGCCGCATTAAAAATAGATGGATCAACATCAAAAAATCCATCTCTTTTGTCAATGCAAAAAAAGGGGGCAGGCCCCTGAAAAAAGAGTGGGCATTACAGCTGGCGCTAGAACTATATGAGCACTATGTAGCAGACGAAAACCAGCAACACCTCGTAGATGCCAAGGCGCTTCTTGAACCCTATGATTTCCAAGTGGCCCTACAATGACGCTACGCATTATCTCAGGCATCTATAAAGGGCGCAGTCTAAAGACCCCTAAAAGCCTTACCACTCGCCCCACACAAAGCGTTCTTAGAGAAGCTGTCTTCAACATTTGCCAAAACGAGATCCAAGGTGCCCGTTTTTTGGATCTATTTGCGGGCAGTGGAGCAATGGGATTAGAAGCACTCAGCCGTGGAGCATCTCACGTCACTTTTGTAGAACAAAATCGAAACGCCCTTGCCTGCATTCGAGACAACATCGCTCACCTGGAAGCATCATCTCTGTCGTCTTTAATTCCTTATAACGCAGAAAGAGCCATTGCCATACTCACCAAGCAAGGCGCTTTATTCGACATCATCTACGTCGATCCGCCTTATGATCTTTTCTTTCCCATAGAGTCTTTGGCTGTGCTCTTAGCTCCGCATGCGCTTCTTTTTGTTGAAGAAAGGGCGCACTCCAAAAAAACTCC
>JAKAFF010000124.1 GCA_021818045.1 bacterium | reverse complement strand
AGAAACGCTGCTCGCCACCGTGCAGTCATCGAAAAACCCTCAAAATCCAAAATCCCTACCCATTCAAATTTGCGTAGGCGACATCACAAAACAACCAGCACGCGCAGTGGTTGTCGAATTGTACGCTGATAGCACAACACTGCCCCCAAAGGCCCAAGATGCACTAACAGCAACACCATCCTCACTAAATCCACTCAAAACCTCGGGCATCGTCTTTGTACAAGAAGACTCAAATGCTCCAGATAAAATTTACGTACCTCAACCCCAAAATACCACCCTCACAAGTCTCATCCCCCAAATCGTTGATCTGGCAAAGAAACGCAGGACAACATTATCACAAACCCAACCTCTCGTATTGCCTCTATACACACCAAGCAGCTCATCTGATGCTGTAGCGTTTCCTAAAACATGCAACGCTTGTATAGAAGCAAGTCAAAAACACTCCGGCATACATATTAAATTGCTATTAACATCGGAACAACAAGGGCGCCTAACAAGCGCACTCCCAGGCCCACAAAACCCTACCAGCACAGCCCCTGCTCAAAGCGCAACGGGCACTAGCAACCATGCCCTAGTGGCTCCTCTCAAGATCTCATACACTGAGCGCGCGACGCAGAGCCCTATCGAACCACCACCACCCGCACCGAGAACGAAAAAGGCCATCGGCGCAGCTGCTGTAGCCGGCACTCTTGCTTTAGCCTCGGGCTTCGGCTGGATCGCCGCTGTTGGTGCAAGCGCCGCAAGCGCTTTGGGTTTCAAGCTCGCTGGGAACGTATCAACAAAAGCTCCGGTCACTCTCTCTATTGGTTCATATAACGGAAGCCCTCCCGCCCCTACCGCAAGCACCCTGACCATCTCCATAGCATCAGACGTCATGAGCTCTAGTACAGATGACGATAAAAATACTCAAAACGTAGTCCCCAAAGAGACACAAACCACCATCACAAAAGCGATAACGGAGCATTCAGATAGCGAAACCTTGGAACTCAGATTCCCACTCAGCTGCGACACATATACTGCAATGACCGATACTGCTTGGCAAGCCATCCAGACAGCGTACACATCTTGGTTACAAAGCCTGCTACAAAAAGGACCGCTATCCAAACGGCGCAATCCCTTACACGTCAATCTAGTACTGTATCCGGATTCAACTGTGGCCTCCGCAACAGGCTCTTTGCCCGTTACTGCATAGACGCTTGACTTCTAATCCTCTCCTGCGCACAATGGGAGCCATTTTGGTGGCATAGCCAAGTGGTAAGGCAGAGGCCTGCAAAGCCTCCATTCCTCGGTTCAAATCCGAGTGCCACCTTTTTTGTAGGGCCGTGTTTTGTTATTTATCGTCTCCACTCCCATTGGCAATCTAGAAGACATCTCCCAAAGAGCCCTTGATACCTTGCGCGCAGTCGATGCCATTTTGTGCGAAGACACCCGTAGAAGCCTTATCCTTTTGCAGCGCTATGGCATTGAAAAATCGCTTCACCCTTATCACAAATTTTTAGAAAAAGCGCAGCTGCAAAAAATTTTGAGCGCCTTAAGGGAGGGCAAAAACTTAGCCCTCATCTCCGATGCAGGGACCCCCTGTATCAACGACCCCGGCCAAATTCTCGTCTCGGCGTGCATTGAGGAGGGGATCGAGATCTCTGCCATTCCGGGGCCTTGCAGCCTCATCCAAGCACTAGTTCTTTCAGGCTTTGACACAACGCGGTTTCAATTCCTCGGATTTCTCCCCAAAAAAGGGAAAAAACCGCTCCAAGAAGCCCTCGGTTATCCAGGAACCACCATCGCCTTTGAAAGTCCCCAAAGGCTCGTGCACACGCTCGAGGCGATCGGCCCGAATCGACGCGTCGCCATCGCGCGCGAAATGACGAAAACATTTGAAGAAGTGCGGCGCGGCATGGCGCCCGACTTAGCAAAACACTTCAAGCAACACCCGCCCAAAGGGGAGGTCGTTCTCATCATTGAAGAAGGGCCGCTGCCCGACGATCTAGAGCTCGATGAGTTGATTGCAATGCTTCGAAAATGGCATGGTCTTTCTCTCAAAGAGGCGATCAAATTAGCAGCTAAGTGCAAACAAATTCCAAAACGGCTAGTATATCGCAAAACAACAAGAGGTCCAGATGAGCACACCGAAAGAGATTCTATTTGACGAAGAGGCCCGCCTTGCACTGGCAGAAGGGATCGACCAACTCGCAGATGTCGTATCCATTACCCTTGGACCCAAAGGGCGAAACGTAGGTGTGCAAGCAAGCTTCGGCTCTCCCACGATCACAAGCGACGGTCACAGCATTGCGAAAGAAGTAGAACTCAAAAAGCCCTTCCTCAATATGGGAGTCTCTCTTGGCAAAGAGGTCGCTGCCAAAATCAAAGAAAAGACAGGCGATGGAACAACGACCGGCATCATCTTGCTGCGCGCACTTGTGCAAGGCGCGATGAAAAATATCGCATCAGGCGCTAACCCAACAGCCATTAAACGAGGCATGGAAATCGCTCTCGACGCCATACTGAAACAACTCAGCTCCATGGCCATTGCCATCAAGGGGCGCCAAGATACGTGCAACATCGCAACAGGTTCTGCTTCCGGAAATCGGGAAATCGGCGAAAAAATTGCCGAGTGCTTTGAAAAAGTGGGTGCATCTGGCGTGATTGCCATCGAAGAGGGCAAGGGCATCGAAACGACCATTGAACTTGTCGAAGGGATGCAGTTAGATCGCGGCTATCTTAGCGCCTACTTTGCCACAAATGCCGAAAAAATCATTGTAGAGATGTCTCAAGCACACATTCTCATTACCGACAAAAAAATTGCATCAGCTCAAGAAATCTTGCCCATCTTACAACACGTTGCCACCACTGGGCAATCGCTCTTCATCATCGCCGACGACATCGAAGGAGACGCCCTCTCCACCCTTGTCGTCAATAAGCTGCGCGGCACCCTTAAAGTCGCCGCAATCAAGGCTCCCGGCTTTGGCGATCGCAAAAAAGCGATGTTAGAGGACATCGCCGCCTTGACGGGCGCTGAAGTGGTGACAGAAGACAAAGGTCTTTTGCTGCGCGACGCCACTGCAGATGTGCTCGGCCAAGCAGATCAAATCACCATCGATAAAGAAAAAACGACAATCGTTGGCGGCAAGGGAACAGCAAGCGCTATCCAAGATCGCATCGCTCAAATCGATGCAGAAATTGCACAAGCCACCTCCCAATACGACAAAGATAAACTCCAAGAAAGAAAAGCGAAACTGCAAGGCGGTGTCGCCCTCATTCAAGTGGGCGCACCAACCGAATCGGAAATGAAAAAGAAAAAACAGATGTTTGAAGATAGCCTCAACTCCACCCGCTCGGCCCTCAAAGAGGGCATCGTCCCGGGAGGAGGCATCGCACTGCTGCGTGCTAGCCGCTCTCTACATACACTGAACCTATCCAAAGAAGAGTCCATAGGAGCACAAGTGACTTTGCGCGCCTGTGAAGCCCCCTTCAAGCAAATCGTCGCCAATACCGGCTTTGACCCCTCCATAGTGATGGCCGAAGTTTTAGCCAAAGGCGCCTCATTTGGATTCAATGCTCTAAACGAAAAAGTTGAAGATCTGCTGCATGCTGGAGTACTCGATTCTTGCGAAGTTGTCAAAAGCTGTCTCATGCACGCTGTATCTGTAGCAGGAGTCGCGCTCCTATCAGAGGCCTTGATTGCCGACGCATCTGTGGTATAACAGACAAATATGCGACAGTGGTCATTTTGGTTGTTTCTCGTGGGTGCGCTCTCAGCAGATGTAGAGCGCATCCCTCAAACCATGCTGCATCAAGCAGACTGGATCTGCAAAAAATACACACTTGAAATTGCGAAAACACCTCCCCCCTCCCCGCTTCCCCAACCCCAAAACTGCTTAAACGAGGCCTCTATTTGGTTTGCCATTCCTCTAGATGAACTCCCATCTCCTGCCTTTACCTCATTAACTGATGGAGCGCTTTGGGACTGTCTTAAAGAAATTGGCGTACAAGGCGTCTATCTACAAGGACTTAAAACGGGAGGCCAATTCCGCACGCAGATCAACCTCGACCCCCAATGGGGCGCTAATTGGGATTTGCTTGCTACCATGCTGCAAAAAAAGGGCCTGCAGATCATGGGCAATTCCTTGGGCAACAGCACAGGAATCGGCCCCGATTTCAATCTAGCGCTACAAAATGTAGGCGAATACTCCAGCCTCTACCACCTCATTGAAATCCCCTCTCAAGATTGGAAAATCCTTCCAAAAACAGGATCAGCATACGCCAATATCCCGTGGCTTACTCTACAAGAGCTGCACAAAAAAGGGTACGTCCCCCAGCAATTTGCCCCTCTTGTCAAAAACTCCCACTGGAATGCCACAGGCCCCATCTCTTGCAATGATGGCAAAGTGCGCAGATGGATCTATCTCGTAGAAGACACATCAAAACCCGTCATCGATTGGCTTGCCGCCTCTTTTGCAGGCTCGCGCATCGCCGCAGCAGACCTCATCGACTCCATCTATAATTTGGGAGAAAAATCGATCCGCATCGACGCGAAAATTGCAGCCCATGCAAAAGAGGCTCTAGCCCTCTGGATTAGAAAACTCAATAGCTTTTCCATCCAAGAAAGTGCAGGCGGCATTGCAAGCATCCAAGATGCCGCCACCGACCTCGTCGTCGACACGCT
>JAKAFF010000123.1 GCA_021818045.1 bacterium | reverse complement strand
GTCGGCTTGCCATCACTTTTGAGTCCGCCTGCATCGCTCAACTTGTTCAAGGTGAGCTACTTCAGCGCCGGCTTCGCTTGACTCCAAATCGGGGCGCCATCCCAACAGCTTCCCGATTCTTCAGGTTGTTTTCTGTATAAATATTTTTAATATATGTAAAGGAAATGGGGTTGTGATGTGTGTTGATTTTTGATATCATTAATAATAAAAATGGTTAATTATATGGTTTCTTCTGTAAGCTCTAGTTCCTCAGTCAGCCCTGCATCGAAGCAGCTATCTCCAGAGGCTGAAGATTGTCTGAACTATTGGCTGACTCGTTTTGCGTCAGACTATCCGCCGAATGGAGGGTTGTCTCCGTTGACAATACAAAAAAAAGCACGAGAATATCTAGACTTGTATTGGGAGGACGCTGCGCATAAGGTCTTGTCTCGAGATGTGTTATGCGTCTTCATTGCCCGCTTGTTGCCAGACAGACTCATACTAAAAGACCTGCAGCATTCTCCTGAGGCAGCGGGTTCTGCCACACCTAATCGCAATGGCAGATGGTGCGCGGCGTGTATGCGAGTTCGAGTGGTCTCTGATCTGGCTCAGAACCCTGACATGCCTTTGGATGGGTTAGTGCAAGCAATCTGTGGTGATCAATTTGCGCAAAAAAAACGAGAAACTCTGAATTACGCCCTGCGGGTACAAAAAGCCATTCGCACCAATACGACAATTTCCATAACAGCCCAAAGATGGCGTGTCCAGGCAGATCTCTATGCGCGCGCGCCAGAGCTTGCATGTTTAGAAGCGTTGCCTGAATAGTTTCAATGAAGCTGTATGCGGCCAAGAGGAGTTGAACCTCCACCGGGTTGCCCCGACTAGAACCTGAATCTAGCGCGTCTGCCAGTTTCGCCATGGCCGCAAATAGACGCGCAGCATTATACCATAGCAGCACATAATCTGTATACTTTTTGCCCCCCTCTTGCAAAACGGAACCACTCCTTGTAAACTGGAGAGGTATAAAACTAATGAGGAGTCGATATGTCTGATAAGGGCTTGATTAAACATTTGACTGACGGTGAATTTGCGCAAGAAATCAAGAAAGGGGTGACCTTAGTTGATTTTCATGCGAATTGGTGTGGTCCTTGCAGAGCGTTGGCCCCTGTTTTGGAACAAGTAGCCAAAGAAGTGCAAGGTAAGGCAACGATTGGGAAAGTCGATATTGATAACGAGCAGAAAACGGCTGCCCATTTTCAGATTACCTCCGTGCCTACAATGATTTTGTTTAAAGATGGCAAAGAGGTAGGGCGGCTGGTCGGGCTTCGGAGTGCAGATGCGTTGAAAGAATTTATTCAATCTGCGATGTAATCCATGAGCCAATTTCTCGGAGTTGCCATTTTTCTGATTGTAATTGGGGGGCTCGTTTTGCATTCCGGTTTGGAGATGCCCTGGTATTTAGATTGGATTGGCAAGCTTCCGGGAGATATTATTGTGAAGAAGGGGAACGTAGTGTTCTACGTTCCTGTCACTTCCTCGGTCTTGATGAGTATTTGTTTGTCTTTTTTCTTTTCGCTGTTCTCAGGAAAACGGAACTGAAGCTGTCTGAGTCCCTCATAAAGGACGATCGCTGCACTACTGGCCAAATTCAAGCACCTGGTTTGTGGGGCCATGGGAATGGTGTAAAACCGTTCGGGCCATCGCATTGCGTATTGAGGGGGAAGGCCGGATGTTTCGGAGCCAAAAATCAAAAGCGAATCAGATCTGTAGGGGGCTTCAGTGTAAGGAATGTTGCTTTTGCTGGACAAAAAGAAAAACGAGGGGTTATTTATTAAATACTTTTCTAGGTCGTCGATCTCTTCCACTGTGACGCCATCCCAATAATCAAGGCCTGCCCGTTTCAGCCAGCGGCTTTTTGTGCTAAAACCAAGCGGATGTACCAAGACAAGCCCGCTGCAAGTGGCAGCGCACGTGCGAACGATATTACCGGTATTTTGGGGGATTTGGGGCTGAAATAGGATGATCTTCATTTTCGAGAATTTGGTCTCCATTGGATACGGCATCCACTTGCTCTAATTCCTCTTCGGCTGTAGTGGAGATTTTTTCTTCTTGTAGTTCGACAATTGCCTGAATGCACTCTTCATCATTGAGGGGAGATGGCGCGGTGCCTTGCGATTCGTCTTGCAGCCCTTTTACGATGGCATCTACATTGAGATCGACCCCTAATTCTTTCAGGCTTTTCCCGATGAGGTGCCCCATAGCTTCTGATACTTGTATCACGTCGAGCGGCTCATTGCAAGACCCTGCCGTAGCAACGACGAGAAGGATGGCTAAGACTTTATACATGGGTGAGTTCCTTAAGTTTTGTAAGCAAATGATCTTTCTGGATGACTTGCTGGTCGCGCGTCTGCAGATTTTTCAGCAAGACGGTATTGTCTTTGAGTTCATTGGCTCCCAGAATGACGCAGTAATGGGCGCCTGTTTTGACCGCATCGAGGATGGCTGTTTGGATTTTTTTCGTTTCGAAGCGAATATCTGTTGCAATGCCTGCATGACGGCATAGCGTTGCCAAGACAAAACATTCTTTTTGAGCCTCTTCGCCCATCGGAATGAAGTATACGAGGGGGCGGGGGGATTTTGTCAAAGAGATTTGCCGAGCAATCAGCACCTGTAGGACGCGCTCTAACCCTGTAGCAAAGCCGACAGCGGGTAGATCTGGCCCCCCAAACGTTTTTAACAGCCCATCAAAACGCCCCCCTGCCCCAATTGTGCCTTGCGCTCCCAGATCAGTTGTGATGACTTCGAAGACCGTTTTATTGTAATAATCCAGGCCGCGGACAATTTTATCATCGATCGCAAACGCAATGTTAAGCGCTTGGAGGCTGCTGCAGACGCTTTCAAAGTGGGTGCGCGCTGCGGAGGTGAGATAGTTCAAAATAGAGGGCGCATTCTTGACAATCTCTCGGTCTTTGGGGTCTTTGGAGTCGAGAATTCTGAGGGGGTTTTTCTCAAAGCGAGTCTGGCTATCTGTTGAGAGTTCGGGTAGATGGGGTTTCAGATAGTCGAGCAATGCTGCTTTAAAATGCAGACGCGACTCTACATCGCCTACTGTATTGATGTGTACGACGAGATTTTTGATGCCAAGGCGCGTATAAAATTGGCATAACAACTCGATGACTTCAGCATCTTGTTCGGGGTGGGGGCTGCCGATAGCCTCGACACCAAATTGGTGGTGCTGGCGATAGCGCCCCGATTGGGGTCGCTCGTAGCGAAACATGGGGCCTATATAGAAAAATTTATGGACAGGGCCTAGATTGAAAAGACGGTGTTCGATGAAAGCTCGCATGACTGATGAGGTCCCCTCTGGCCGCAGCGTCATCGACCGTCCTCCCCGATCTTGAAAGGTGAACATTTCCTTGGTCACAATATCCGAAGTTTCCCCAACCCCTCGATCGAACAGGGCGGTTGATTCAAACATGGGGGTGCGAATTTCTCGATAGTTGTAATCCGTAGCGATGCGGCGGATGGCCTCTTCGACAGTTTGCCAAAGATCTGATAGGCGCCAAAGCTCTTCAGTGCCATAGGGAAGGATATCAAACGTCCCTTTAGGGATCTGATGTTCCATAAATTGAATGCCAGTATACCCGATTTAAGAATCAGCTTTCAAGAGAAGTTGCTCGATTTGTTGTGTCCACTTCGTAAGAGCGCTGTCGGACGGAGACTTTTCGTGAGATTTATGGATATCGTGCAAGAGCTCCATATAAGGGAAAGGGATCCATTGCTGGCCTGCATATTCCGAAAGATAATACCCAAAGGTATGTACTTGGTATTCAGGATAGCGCTCGATCTCTTTGAGAAACCCGCGGATCATTGGATCGTCATTGCCCTCTTCTAAAAGGGCAAGCCATAGGTTTGAAAGATGGCGAAGAAACTCGATATCTTCGCTCCGATCTTCCAGTTTCAAGACATCAAAGGCAGTTTTCAAAGATCTAAGAGTTTTGTGCGCAGCTTTTTCGCGCACGTCGAGAAAAACAGGTAATTTTAAGAATCGCTTGAAGATTCTTTTTAAAGATGCCAAGATGGACGCGCCGACGCCCCATCGGTTGTTGAGAGAAGCGGGTTCCTCTTTTGCATCGGGGTTTTGTTTGTGCGGCTCTTTGCCCACAGATTCGATGCGATAGCGCTCGTAAGGATCTGGCGGTGGGACCGGATTTTGGTATGAGCCCATAATCTTGCATCATATGCGAAAAGACCTTTTTGTTGACAGAAGAGGGGATGGGTCGTTACGCTACTGTTCGTATAAGTCAAGAGGACGCGTTGAACATTTTCGATGTTTTTAGGCCTGCGCCTCCCGTTCAAGAGATTCAAGATCCTGATTTGGTGAAGAAAAATTATGCGTATTGGCGCATCCGCACGTTTTACGCGATGTGGGTGGGGTATGCGTTTTTTTATTTCACCCGCAAAAGTTTTACTTTTGCAATGCCTGTAATTCAAGCCGAATTGGGATTGAGTAAATTTGAGCTTGGACTGTTGGGCAGCGTTTTATACATCGCATACGGAGCGAGCAAGTTTTTAAGCGGGATGCTTGGAGATAAATCAAATCCTCGCTATTTCATGTCGGTCGGGTTGATCTTGACTGGAATCCTTAATCTTATGTTTGGAATGTCCTCCACTTTGTGGGCATT
>JAKAFF010000003.1:2166-22505 GCA_021818045.1 bacterium | reverse complement strand
TTGTTTCCTTAGACTGGCAGCAGCCGAACCAAGGAAGCATGGGGACTTCCGTCTCACTTTTTTCAATAGAAACAAAATGGTCTTTTTGCAACCAAGACGACTCTTCTTCTAGCGACTGAAATCCAAATGTAGGCATTGAGGCACTGAGAGATATGTTTTCTAATCGTGTTCCATGCAAAGAATTTTGAGTTCCATACCCTAACAGGATCCCTGTCAAAACTCTATCATAATTGATCACAGAGTCAAAATTTCCATTGGAATTGACCAGTTGAGCTAACAAGTCACTAGGAGTGACTTTAGGTCCCAGCACGTATTGAAAGAGGGACAAATTGCTCTCGATGACACGTAATAACTCACGCTTATTGACAAGGAGAAAATGACGCCATTCATCTACAGGTTTGTCATAAACAATTATAGCATAATTTTTACAATATTTATTCAGGTCGAGTTTTTGCCAGAGCAGAGCTCCTTCCTTAAGTTTTATTGTAAAAATGTGTAGCCATTTAGCGAGAAAAAGGCCGCCCTCTTCACGATTGGCAAAACCTTCAATGCAGCTTGGTTTATTTCCGTAAAGAACGTATCCGCCTTGAGATTCACTTAAGAGCGTTCGAAAGAAAGTTTCTAGAACAGCTATTTCATTGGGAGAAAGCGATCGAAAAACAGCTTGCAATTCCTTTGTCTCTTTTTTAGCAGAGAAACATCCGCCCACCAGAACAATAAGAAGGGCGGATATAACAATCAGTTTTTTGCGCATGGCTATCTTTTTCTGAACGGACAGTCTGAATTAGAGCACATCCCACTACCATCTAAAGAAGGGTGTCCCAAGGGGCAGGTATACCCAATTCTCTCATCCATGATTTCATTTACCATTACATGCAAGCCTCGAGAATTTCTAAAAAGCCCATTTACTGGATAGAGATTTCCGAGGAGATTGATGAGAATGCCTTCGTTCCCAACATATACTTGTTCGGGGTCAACGTAGAATTTCTCACTTGTGTTCTCAGTAGATGCCAGACAAGAAATTGCAAAACAGCACATAAGTAGTGATTTCATAAAAACATCCCCCTAAAATTTTCAGAAAAGGGGATGGTATAAAAAATTTAAGTTTATGCACAAGAAATTTAATGCGCAGCCGAAAATCCAACTTTTGAACTCATTTGTGTATACAGTAGTCTATTGTATTCGAACTCGCACTTGTGTATACGCAAGGATATGGTTCGATTTCGTAAAGAGTCCGACAGTTTAGGCACAGTAAATGTCCCCAGTCACGCATACTATGGGGCACAAACCAAGCGAGCTTTACATCACTTCGCCATCGGTTTAGAGGCCATGCCTCCAGAATTGATTCGGGCATTCGGCATCCTCAAAAAAGCCTGCGCCTGGGTCAACAAAGACTTGGGGCGGCTAGATGCGCAAAAAGCAAAATGGATGATCCAAGCAGCAGATGAGGTGATTGCAGGAAAATGGAATGCCCATTTTCCCTTGAGCATTTGGCAGACAGGTAGCGGCACTCAAACAAATATGAACGTAAATGAAGTGATCTCGAATCGCGCGATCGAGATTGCAGGTGGAAAATTAGGCACCAAGACACCTATCCACCCGAACGACGATGTGAATATGTCGCAATCGTCAAATGACACCTTCCCCACAGCTATGCATATCGCTGGAGTCTTGGAGGGCATTGAGTTAGTTAAGGCATTGCAAGGGTTAAAACGCGCCCTTGAAAAAAAGCAAAAAGAGTTTAAGGGCATTGTGAAAATCGGGCGCACCCACTTGCAAGATGCCGTGCCTCTCACTTTGTCCCAGGAGATCTCCGGCTACGTAGCCCTCTTGCAGCGGGATATCGATCGCATTCAGCAAGCATTTGATGGATTATATGATCTGGCAATCGGCGGCACTGCAGTCGGCACCGGACTCAACGCTCCTCCTCATTTTGGCGAAAAAGTAGCAACAAAAATTGGAGAGCTAACGGGCGTAGCCTTCCGTTCTCACCCCAATAAATTTGCTGCCCTTTCGGCTCATGATGAGGTGGTCTACGCAAGCGGCGCCCTGAAAACGCTTGCCGGATCTTTGATGAAAATTGCCAACGATATCCGGTGGCTTGGGTCTGGTCCTAGATGCGGGCTATGCGAGCTGATTTTGCCAGAAAATGAACCAGGATCCTCCATTATGCCAGGCAAGGTCAACCCCACACAGGCAGAAGCTTTGACGATGGTCGCCATTCAAGTCATGGGCAATGATGCAGCGATCAGCTTTGCCGGCTCTCAAGGGAATTTCGAACTCAATGTATTCAAGCCATTAATGATTTTTAATTTGTTGCAATCCATCACTCTTTTGAAAGATGCAGCATGTAGTTTTGCAAAGTATTGCGTCGTCGGATTAAAGGTAAATCGCAAAAAAATACAGCAATATGTAGAACACTCTTTGATGCTAGTTACCGCACTGAGTCCCACCATCGGGTATGATAAGAGCGCCAACATTGCCCATCTTGCATTTAAAGAAGGGATCACGCTGCGCGCAGCATGCCTTAAGTTGAAATACCTTTCGGGCAAACAGTTCGATCGCCTCGTAAACCCTGCAAAAATGACTCTATCTCACGAGTAGCGCATCTGCCTTCGACGGAAACGCTAAAATAAATGTGGAGCCCTTGTGCAATTGTGATGCGACACTCACATGACCGCGATGTTTTTCGATAATCGTTTTGACGATCGAAAGACCGAGCCCTGTCCCCCCTGATTTGCGAGAACGCGCTTTGTCGACTGTGTAAAATCGGTCAAAAATACGAGGCAAGTCTGCTTCTGCGATACCGATGCCCTGATCTTGTACGCAAAGCTGAATTTCTCCATTTTCTTGGCGCATCTCTATGTCAATCTTCGCCGGAGGCTGGGAGTATCGCAGCGCATTTTCTAGTAAATTCAAAATTGCCAGCTCGATCAGATCTGCATCTGCTAGAATGGGTACTCGGGTCATAGAGCTGCGGATGTGCAATTGCACATCCGGATGCGCAGCTAAAAAGAGATGTTTGCAATTTTCTACAATAACCTGCAAATCGACGGGCTGCAGACGCTCCTCCGATAAGTTTTCAATATCCGCAAGCGTCAATAAACTACGCACGAGTTTATCTAAGCGTCCACAGGTTTTCACGATCTTATCCGTAATCTCTTTAAGCATCGCTTGAGACAGGTCTGGCAAATCTTGCAGCGTCTCAGCAAAGCCCCGTATGATCGTAATCGGCGTTCGCAACTCATGCGATGCATTGGCGATAAAGTCTTTTCCCATCTCAACCATCTTAAAATCAGAGGTTTTGTCTTGTAGCACGAGAAGTGCCCCATGTTGATGGGTCAATGGTGCTGCAATCAGATGAAAATAGAGAGGCCCTTTTTGCGCCCAAGTGTGCATATTGGGCTCGGAAAGTTGCAGTGCATGCAAAAGGAGTTCGTGGCATTTTTGCACAAGCTCCGTGCTTGCAGATTTTGTAGCATTTAATGGAAGCCCTACCAAAGAAGCTTGCTCAACGGCAAGCATTTGATAGGCCACTTGATTGGCAAATGTGACTTTTGCGCTCGCATCAACTGCAATAATCCCCTCATTGATCGATTCTAAAATCTCTCGCGTTTCATTTTGTTGCCGAGTCAGTCGGTCGATTTGACTTTGAATTCTTTCAGTCAAGGAATTGAGGATATGGACAAGCTTGCTAAATTCCCCCCCTTGCATCTCCTTTTTTAACACGATCTTGGGCAGCAGCTCCTCTTTTCCCTCTTTATAAGGACGGATGCAATCAATGACCTGTTGAATAGGGCTTGTGATTTTTTGCACGACAAATGTGTGGAAGATCCCAGACACGATGAGCAATAAAATGGTCAATCCTACAATTGCGAGTTCAAAATCGAATTTCAGTTGGTTGATCTCAGAGCCTTGAAACAGTAGATCGAGAATATAAGTCTTTCCTTGCAGGGTAAACCGGGTGGCTACACAATAAACAGGCCCGCCTCCATCTGCGATCGACCGCTCTGCAAAGCCCTGCCCTTTTTGCAGCGCCGCTTGGATTTCCAAGTCGGTGGCTTGCATTTCTATGGGAAGCGACGAGTATAGAGAGGTTCCCGTTGCATCCAATAAAGAGAGCGGTTGGAGCGCAAATTCAGGGCTTTTCTCGATAAATGCAATCAGCTCTTCCGTGTTTGAGGTGCGTTGTAAGTGGGTAATTAATACTTTTGCTCTCTGAGATAGCGATCTTTGCACAATCTGATGGACCGTCAGTCCTGCCAGAGGAACGAGACAGGCTAAAATCAGGACCACAAGTAAAATATCGAAAAGGAGAATCTTTTTTCGAAATCCAAGCATATCTGCAAGATAATCTGTTTTCTATCCTGGCGCAAAGAAATTTTCATAACCCGTTGCCGTAACGAGCACCATATCCTCAATGCGGATGCCTCCAAGACCTGGCTGATACAACCCAGGCTCGATGGTGAACACCATGCCTGGCTGCAACACGAGATCATCCCCATCGATGCGGATGCGAGGATACTCGTGTGTTTCAAGGCCAATACCGTGGCCCAAGCTATGCGTGTAAAGCTGCTTTACATGGGCCCGATCGAACTCCTCTCTTACGATGCGGTCGAGCTCTCGAATGTTGAGCCCGGGCCTTACCTGGCTAATGGCTTTTTGTTGGGCTTGTTGCACAATCTGTTCGAAGTGTAGCAGCTGTGGATCTATGGTCCCAAAGTGGACCATGCGAGTCATGTCCGCGCTATAATGATCGACGACAGCCCCAATGTCAATTAACACGATCTGGTCTTGTTCCAAGCGAGTCTTTCCTGCTCGATGGTGGGGATAGGCGCTATTTTCGCCGAAGGCGATGATGGGGTCGAAAGACAATCTGGAGGCGCCATTTTTGCGGCAGTAGATTTCAAAATCAAGCGCGATCTCCTCTTCGCTAACCCCTACGCGTAGGCGGCGCACGATCTCTTGGTAGCCTGCCCATGTGATCTTTGCACTTTTCTTTAAGATTGCAATTTCCGATGCATCTTTCACTAAGCGCAGCATTTTGACGGGGCTTGGACTTGTGACCCAAGTGATATGGGGCAACTCTTTTTGCAAGGTTAAATAGGCATCGTATGTGGTAGATGCGCCATCAAATCCGATGGTACTTTGCTTTGCAAAATAGGCTTTTTGCTCCTCCCACATGAATACTGGATGGGAAAATTGTCGTTTTGCGAATGCAAAATAGCGGCCATCGACGAAGAGGCACACCTCACTAGATGAGACAAATAGGCGACCCTTAGATAGGTTCAAGCCCGTCAGATAATATAGGTCATCTGTTTGTTCCACCAGATAAGGGGTATTAAGTTGCTGCATCAACTTTTGGATTCGATCCATACTTTTCCAAGATCTGTTGCAATTGGTCTACTTTCAGCGACACCCACATACGCCGGCCCAGCGGATCGTATAGAGGATCGCGACATTTTTGTAAGTGTTGCCATAGCATCGCGGCTTCATCTAAGGAATACTTTTTGGTGCTTTTTTTGCAATATTGGACGCAAAGCCAGCTGAGATCTTTGTTTTCTTGCCACATGGATAAAAAATGGGGAAAATCGGCAGCTTCTATGTGAGGTGGCAGCGCGTCGATGACGAGCACTTTATGCAATAAACGGGACTCAATACCAAGCTTTGATAGTGCATCCGTAACGGTCTCCTCCTCACCATCCCACGCAATCTCTAGGGGCCATAGCAAGGTTTGACTATGTCCTTGTTCATATTTCATCGACTCAAAGAGCAATCGTGCATGTACTGCTGCAAGATCCACTAAAATCCATTCCCCTTTTTCTACTAACAAAAAACGACCCATGATGGCTAAGGGGCGTCCATGAAAGGCGATCTCCAATTCGGGGGCCGTTTCGCGGGCCAAGAAAAAGTGGGGCTCGAAGGTGGGTGCAAAGGATTGCGGCTCAGTGAATACCAGGGGACTCAAGAAAGACGGCAGCGGGGAAAAAATGGTTCCGATGGCCTGTTTAATAAAAGAAAATAGGTTCCTTTCATCACGAAAACGAACCTCCTTCTTTTGGGGATGCACGTTGACGTCGACGCAGTCGGGGGCGATCTCGAGGAACAAGGCAAAAAGAGGGTAGGCATGCTCTGCAATGCGGGTCCCAAAAGCCTCCTTGATTGCCTTAGAGAGCAGAGGCGAGAACACAGGTCTTTTATTGACGAATAGGTGCTGTCCTGTGCGATTGGGCATTGCCTGATTGGGCGCTGCCACAAGGCCCCAAAGGCGCATGCCTTGATCTTCGAAAGACACTTCGTGTTCGTAAGCCCCTAAAATTTCTTCGATGCGCCCCTTTTTATCGAAGCTTTTTGTATCGAAAACAGGCGAGCCTTGTGTTTTTAGTGAAAAATGAATAGGGGCATGCGCTAAAGCCAGCTCTTTCACAATACGACTTACTTGCGCTGCATTGGCATGGGCCGATTTTTGAAACTTTTTACGAGCAGGCGTATTGAAAAAAAGGGATTTTACTTCGACAGTTGTTCCCCTATTGCGTGCGCAAGGCTCACAGCGCATATTCGCGCCCCCCTCTACCATAACGCGCGTGCCTTGCTGTGCATCAGAGGTGCGAATTTCCAACTGAGACACCGAGCTAATGGCCGCCATCGCCTCACCTCGAAATCCCATAGAACTCAAAGATTGCAGATCCTCTACTTGCCGAATTTTAGACGTTGCATGTCTTTGCAAACAGGCGAGTGCGTCTTGAGGGCTCATCCCGCTCCCATCATCCTCCACGCGAATCAACTGCTGGCCGCCAGACAAAATCTCTATGGAAATGGCTTTTGCGCCCGCATCTAAGCTATTTTCCACAAGCTCTTTGACAATCGACGCTGGGTTTTCGACCACCTCTCCCGCGGCAATTTGATTGATTACAGTATCGGGAAGGAGGAGAATTTTTTGTGTCATGCAGATAATCCCCACTGCAGTATACTGAATGCAGGATGAAATGGCTCTTTCTTTTTTTTGCCCTTCCCGGTTTTGCAGTCTATGTCGGAAACCCTGCAGACCCCGCGATCATGAATACCGGCTTTTTCTCCTCCAGTTACCCCTTTTTTAAATGTACTTCTGGATACATTTACGATTACACCTCCAACAAACGCTATGAAGCTGATACACAAATCGACCCCATCCGCAAATTTGGCCTCCATTCGCAGCTTGCCAGCGTCTCATTGATCCTTTTAGAGCGCGTGCAACTCTTTGGATCTGCCGGAGGATCTAAAGAGATGGTGCATGAGGGGCCGCCCCCCTCTTTTTCCGACCTTGTGTTTGATTTTCAATCTTCCTATCAATTTGCCTGGAGTACAGGAGGCAAGGCTATTTTAGTGGAATGGGGAACCCTGTATCTGAGCGCAGACTTTACGTATTTTGCAGTCCCCTCATCTCCCAAAACCTACTTTAAATTTCTCAATCGACTCAACTTGCCATTGAGTGAAGAAAAACAAAAACTTTCGCTGCGCGAATGGCAAGCAAGTTTAGGGCTATCTTTGCGGCTATTTTTTCTGACTCCTTATGCAGGAACTTCCTATTTGCATTCGCGGCTTCATATCCAACAAGGGCCAGATACGCCAGCGATTCTTTATCACAATGCAGTAAATTGGGGTTTTTTCTATGGTATTACTGCATCGCTGACTGGGCGATTACACGTCAATTTTGAAAGACGGGTACGCGATGAATTTGCTTACACTATCTCGACTATAGCGGTATTTTGATGGAAGAGCATCCTCAGGCCAGATACATCGTAGAAACTCTTGCAAAAGCGGGATTTATCGCCTATTACGCTGGGGGATGGGTCAGGGATTTTATTTTAAAACACCCATCTGATGACATTGATATTGCGACCAACGCCTCTCCTGAAACCATTCAGGCGCTTTTTCCCCACACAGTGCCCGTTGGAATCGCATTTGGCATCATCATGGTGATCATCGATGGGCATCAGTATGAAGTCGCGACTTTCCGTAGAGATTTTGAGTATCGCGACGGTCGCAGACCCACGCGCATCGAGTTTGCAACCCCTCAAGAAGATGCGCAAAGAAGAGACTTTACTATCAATGGAATGTTTTACGATCCCTTGCAACAGGTAATCCACGACTTTGTCAATGGTCGGGCTGACCTCGATGCAAAAATTTTGCGAGCGATAGGCGATCCCCATGCACGCATCCAAGAGGACCGATTGCGGATGATCCGGGCCATTCGATTATCTTGTCGCTTTCATTTTCAGATCGAAGAAAAAACGGCCCAGGCCATCCGCGCACATGCAGCGGAGCTACTCCCGGCAGTGGCTGTGGAGCGCATTTGGCAAGAGATGGTAAAAGGGCACAATTTTCACACGTTGCATCCCATGTTGCTCCAATTGCATCATTTTGGGCTTTTGAAGACGATATTTCCCATTTTATCCCATGTCTCTCAAGATGAAATCAAAAGGCGGCTGCTTCCCATCACAAAATATCCCACAACAGCACCTGTCATTGCTTGTTTGCTTCCCCTTTTTCCCGAATACGTCCTCGATGAACAACTCGCGCTTTGTAAACAGCTCAAGCTTGCAAAAGCCGATCAGCGATTTGTCTTAGTTTTATCGCATGCAAACCAGCTCATGTCTTCTCACCCCATAGAACTGTATGACTGGGCCCATTTTTATGCAGATCCCCTAGCCGAAACGGTGCTGCACATCTCAAGTGCGCATTTGCCCACAGATCGCCAAAGCTCATTTTTGCAAGAGCACAAGGAACGGATGGCCATGCTACAATCATCGATTGCTCGCATTCATCGGCACGACCCCGTAGTCAAAGCAGCAGACCTCATACAAGAGGGCATTAAGCCGGGCATTGCAATGGGGCGCTTATTACAAGAAGCTGAGCGCATTGCGATCAATGAGCAATTAGAGGAAGCACCCCTTGTTTTAGAGCGCCTCAAACGCATGGGGCGCCTATGAAACTCAAACCATGCCGCCCCTCTTTGCTCCCGCTTAAAAAATTGGATTGGAAGGCTTTGATTCCCGAGATTGGCCAGGCTCGCGAAGCGCTTGCCCGCTATGACGAGCAATTGAAAAAGGCGACCCAAACTGCCATAGAAAAAAAACAGCAGCAAGAGGCGACCTCTACCATTCATGGAGGGGCAAAACGGGAGATTGCCTTTGCAAAAGCGGCATTAGATTTTGCCATTTTGTATGCAAAAAGGCATGCACCCTCTTCTGTATCCTTTTTTTGTAAAGTGCATGCAATTCTCAGACAAGACGGAGTAGATCTCGCAGAAATTGGGAAAATTCGCAAAAAACAAAATTGGATTGGGCCGAAAGATAAGCCCATCGAGGAGGGATATTTTTGTCCCCCAAAAGCTGAGCATGTACCCCGCTTGCTCGCCAATTTGTGTCGTTACATGAAAAGCCGCGAACTCGATCCGCTTGTGCAGCTCGCCATTTTTGTGGGGCAATTTCTCATCATTCATCCGTTTATGGATGGCAATGGTCGGGTAGCGCGCATTTTTATTCCGATCTGGCTATGGAAAAAGGGGCTGATTTCTCGACCCGCCTTTTTTATGAGTGGCTTTTTTGAGAGTCGCCGCACGGCGTACTTTCAAAAGCTCAATTCGATTACAGAAACAAAATCGTGGGAAGAGTGGATCCGCTTTTTTTTGCAAGGGATGGCTCAGTAGTTTTGTCACAATTCCCTTAAACAGCCTTGTTTCTTTACAATCTCCAAAGCCTCGCCATAGCTTTCCTCATGGACCACAAAATGTTTCCCGATAGCAGTTGGTGGTCTATACTCGCGAATCTCATACCTTTCGTATTCAATCTTCTTGTTGTTTAAATAAACGTAGCTTATTCCTTCGTTTCCTAATTCGATATCATTTTGATCTCTAAATTGTAGTGAGATGCGGATTCTGTCGCTGGGGAGCGGGTATTTGTCGAGCTCATTTTTGATTTCTGGATCGGAATTAATTTCTTTCAGAAAACTCTCAGCAATAGAAACGATCAGACATCTCGCAGATTCTAGAGAGATAATATCCGTTCGCTTTTTGTAGATTTTATAACTGACAGAAAAGTCGGATATTTTACCTTGAATATGATCCTCAGGAATTGGGTGCATAGCATTGATGCCATAAGCATATAGGTAAATTCTTTCCGATTTTTCAATTCTTTTTGAAAACCGCTTGATCAGTTTATACTCAGGCATTTTTAAGACATCGTGATAGCAGGATGTGAAGACACAAAGACTTAGTATGATAATGAATTTAATGAAGTTCATACATCCTCCTTCCCTTGGGAAATAGTCACAATTCCCTTAAACAGCCTTGTTTCTTTACAATCTCCAAAGCCTCGCCATAGCTTTCCTCATGGACCATAAAATGTTTCCCGATAGCAGTTGGTGGTTTATACTCGCGAATCTCATATCTTTCATATTCAATTTTATCCGCTTTTAAAAAAATGGCACTAATGCCTTCATTTCCCAATTCAATATCATTTTTATCTCTAAAGTGTACTGAGATGCGAATTCTGTCACTGGGAAGTGGATATTTGTCAAGTTCGGTTTTAATGTCTGGGTCGGAATTAATTTCTTTCAAAAAACTCTCTGCAATAGAAACGATCAGACACCTGGCAGAGCCTAGAGAAATAATGTCTGTTTGATTTTTGCAAATCTCATAACTAACATAAAAGTCAGATATTTTGCCGTTAATGTGATCTGTTGGAGTCGGGTGTATGGTGTTGATGCCATAACAATATAGCTTGATTTTTCCTGTTTTTTCAATTCTTGTTGAAAATCTCTTTATCAATCTATACTCAGGCATTTTTAAAACATCACAACAACAAGATGCAAAGATACAAAGATTTGTTACGATGATGAGTTTAATAAATTTCATAAGTCCTTCCTATATCACCTTGGATATGCTCGGCAAGTTGTTTTTGGTATTGAGGTTGTTCGAAATAATGCCCAATTACACCCCATTGAGTTTCCTTTTGCGGTATGAACTCAACGTCAAATCCTTTCCGATCAATCAGGGGCTTAATCAATCCTGTGCACATCCGCGATGGCCAGTCTTGGTCTCCAATTATGTTGAAAACGCGATGAGCTAAGTTGCTTTCAATAAGCGTTGTGGGCCCTTCTGACAGAACGATGATTGTGTCCTGATATTCTGTGGGAAGCGCTCGAAGAGCTTCTCTAAACGAGAAGCTCGCATTGCTGAAAAGAACATGTACCTGTTTAAGTCGTGGATTGTTCTCTAAAAGAATGGCTTGGGCATTCTTGGAAAGAAGGTCTGTCTGATAATGAATCACGTCTTGTACGTAAGAAGATTTCAGATACGATGCACTTAAAAAAGACAATGCGGGACAAAGGACAAAGCTTCCCTTTTTCGCTAATTTTTCTGACAGCACAAGACTAAAACCCGCGAGCAGATTAGGTTTGTGAATCCATTGAGCATCCACAGCATATTTTTCATCGAGAACGTGATATAGAGCCGATTGAGCTTTTTCGACATCTGCTTTCGAATTCCCAATGCCGCAGAAATAGTGGACGGTTCCTTCACTGCCCTCACCTATCGAGCCAATGGAAAAATTGTTCGTTATAGTGTGGTGGCTGTCAAAGAAATGAACGTCGCTTGCTCGATCTGAAGTGTACAGTCCAAATAAATCGAGGTAGCGGAAAGGGTTGTTTTGGACAAAGGCATAGAGATTTGATGTAGATTGAGCCGGGTCGGGAGTCAGCCAGCACCCCAGAGCGGGACTGTAATAACGTCTTCCGAAGTACACAAGATCGGTTTCGGGATCATAGCGCTTCGACGAGTAGCGCCACGAGCTTATTGTATTGCGATGGTCCTCTTCTCCAAATGCAGTGTATGATATGGGCTCATATTTTTTGTCGCCGCTTAGAGGGATTGCTTGGCAAAGATTTCCTGTTAGGTCATGAAAGGCCGCATACACTTTCTGCCCCCTTTCTATAGCCACAGTAGCCCCGATTTCTGAGGGAAAGGTGGGGTTGAGTACGCGTAGTTCGACGATTTGGCCGCACGCATTTGCGGCGCCAATTTCTTTGTGGCCATCATAGAGATAAAAAGAGTGGATTTGATAATGATCCTGGAAAAGAGTCTTGGTCAGGCGTCTAGAATCAAAGTCATAGGTATATTCAGTTTGCGAATTTGGAGTTTTGACTTGAATGAGTCGATCGAGGGCATCATAAACAAATTCGGTGTCCTTGTGCCGGATTGCATTGCCGTTCGCGTCGTACTCAAAATGAGATGTGAGTTGCATAAGGTCGTTGGTTTCGTAAGATTCTTCGTCTTTCTGGAGCCGGCAAAAATTAGCGTCCATTAAATAGGTATGTTCATTTTCTTTTGTGATCTGGTAGAGCTCATCATAAGAGAGGACGTGGAGATCATTATTGAAACGGTAGGCTAAAATGTTGCCCACGGCGTCTCTCTTTTCGATTTGTTGTATTAAGTAAGGGGAGGCGATGTGCTCTTTTTGGCCGCGGAGGTTGTAGCTATGGGTAATAAGTCCAAGATTTCCAATTAGTTGCTCCTCTAAAATGTGCCCGCTTTCATCATAGCGAGAATAGGTGTGGGTATATTTCAAAGAATGGTCAGCGCCGTAGCGCACTATTTTGCGTAAAAAAAGAGAGTCATATTTATAGCTGATCAAAGAGAGGTCTGGAAGGGTACAGAGAGTTGGACGGCCAAGCGAATCATATGTATAGGAGATCGTATATCCAGTCGGAAACGTTTCTAGAAGAAGATTTCCTTGAGGATCGTATGCTCTTTCTGCGGTCTGATCGGTGTTCCAGTCATAGGTTGTGAGGCAACGTCCTAAACGATCATAGGTGCGAGAATAATGAACGGTTCCATCGGAAGAGATTAAAGACAGTAAATCGCCGCAAGGGTGGTAGGTATAGTTTAGGGCGATTCCGTTGGGTTTGAGGGTCTGTGTTAAGCGACCCATTCGATCATAGCTATGTTTTGTGATTTTTGCACAAAAACTGCCTGCTGCTTCATTTTTTTCAATAAGGCGCCCCATCAAATCGTACTTCGAGAGATGTACAATATTGCGGGGAACAAGAGCGCGCTCTTCCAATATATTTCCTCTAAAATCATGCCTGTATTCGCGCTTGGAAAGAGTGGTCCCTTGCGTTACTTCAATAGAGGTCAGCCTATTCAGAGCATCGTATTTTTTGACTGTTTTGAGATTGAGGGGGTCTGTTGTGATTTCTGTGAGAAAGGGGGCATTTTCATAGCTTGTTTTGGTCGAAGCTCCCAAAGGGTCGATGGATTCGATGCACCGCCCTAATGAGTCGTAAAACCATAGCTCTTTTGCTTCTTGGTTGTCGATGAAGCACAACTTTGCCATTTTGTGGCCCGCGGTATTGTACTGATATTGAATGCGATGAGCCAGATTTGCGTTGCCTCGCGATTCCTCTACTAAACGATCCAAAAGATCATATGTTTTGGTGGTGGATATTTCGTCTGTTTTCTCTAGAATGAGTCGGCTTAGAGAGTCATATGTATACTCAGTTATTGTGCCCGCGAATTGGGTAGAAATAACTCTGCCTGCCGGGTCGTATGCGTATGTGGTTCGGTTCCCTTCGGGGTCGGTCTTCATTTGCAAGGCAGGACCTGCATAGAGGGCCGTTTCTTGAGAGTACACCTCCCCTTTTGAAGAAAGGGTCTTGGAGGTCACATGCCCGTAAATATTGTAGGTGTACGAAGTTTCTAGACCTTCTTGATCAATATGCGTTTTGAGCTGGCCATTCAGATCATAGATAAACTCCTCTACACCTCCATCGGGGTGCAGGATGCGAGTGGGATGCCCATAGGCATTATAGCTGGTCTGAGTCGTTGCCCCATTGGGATCTGTTTGCAAAATAGGCCGGCCGAAGCTGTCTGAAAGAAAAGAATAACAGTCGCCAGTGGAGGGAATTGCTTTGCGGGATAGATGGCCGAAAGAATCGTAATGAAGCGTCGCATAGTAGCCAAAGGCTTTTTTTTCAGAAGTGAGTCGATGTTTTCTGTCGTAGGTGTATTCTTCATTTAAAATCACATCGTCATCTCCTTTTTGCATAGAAGCGATGCGGCGATTGGAATGATCAAAGCGAAATGTAGCAATTGTTCTGCCCGAGGAGTGTTTGTGGAAAATTCTATTGCCGCAATCATCATATCGGAATTGTTCAATTCTTCCGATGGCATCTGTCTCTTCAATCAAGCGCCCTTTGTCGTCATATTTAAAGTAGAGGGAGTAACTGAACTGATTTTTCGCATCGTAAATGTCTTTTTGACAGATCTGAGCGCCCTTTGTGTAGTGAAGTACAGTTTTTCGGAGCAAAAGCTCTTGTCCCTTTGGGTCTAAATACTTCTCTTCAATAATCCAGGGCATTCCAAAGTAGGGAGGATCGGATTTTGGGGTAATTTGTCTGATTAAATGGGCTGTTTGTGTTTTGGTCACTTCACGGATCAAAAGGCGGTTTGCATCATATTGCCATTGTTTGGTTTCTTGGAGCTCGCCGTGATCATATATGCGCTGAGAGAGTAGCAAATCGGTGTCAGCTAAGTAAGTATTTTCAATTTTTTTGCCAAAATTGTCCTCTACAGACCGCAAGAGAGAAATTCTTCCTTCCCAATATTGAAATCGACGAACATGAACTTCAACCCCATTTTCGATGGGAACATAATCAGGTCCCAGAAGTAAGGGGGGGCCTTTCCCCGATAAATTGCCGTACGTTTTTTCTTCCAGTACATCCCCTTTGTCATTATAAAAATACCTCTTTGCTAAGAGCGGGCGGTCTGCGTGATCTATATCGGTTTTGCAAAGAAGTAGTCCTGACGAGCTCCAAACAAAGCGTTCAGTTTTTTGCAATGTTGCATCAGCTCCGTATTGAGCGATGCTGGTTAGACGAAAATGGTTGTCCCAACGATATTCTGTTTTTTGATTCTCGATATCGTAAAGGGTCGTTTTGCGCTGAGGTATATCATAAAGGAGGGTGTGGGTGGTGTGGAGAGTCTGATCTTCTCCAACTGGACTGCTTAGAGAAAGAACACGGGCGCAGCGCGGGTCGAAAATCCACTCTGTGACCCATTCATCATTATTGTCTTTTTGATTTGTGCGGATCTCCTGGTTTTCTAGACGCGCTTGTTCCCCATGGACCCAAGAGGTCTTGGCAGTGTAAAAGTCGATTTGCAAGTTCCGATCTAAAGGAGAAGAAATCTTCTGAAGAGCGTTTGGAAAGTGGTGAAGAGGATATCGAAATGGAGAGTATTGAAAATTTTGATTGGAGCGCATCGAGGAGCACATTGCCACGATAACACCTGTCTCGTTGCAGCTGTATTCAACAGTCTGATCGTCGCTCCCAACGATCCGAATTTTTCGTATGGCCCTTTTGCCGTGTTCGTAAGAGATGTTGACATGGGCATACACAAGATTTCGGTCAGGGCTAGTTGTGCGAATGGAACGAAGTTCTGTCTTGTTTGCATAATCATAGATCATCCAAGTGCCATTGGAGAGTTGCTCGGAGGTTAAGTTGTATTTCCCCAATCCGTGATGCACTTTGTGATAGGTGCGGATAGCGCCATTTGCTAAGTGAAGAATCAATTGGTTTTCCTTAGGACCTACCCAAAGAATATTGTTAGACAAGTGTGTCCGACTAGAAAGTTCTCCTCGAGATGTGTTTGTATATCCATTTTCTAAATCAACGGGCGTATATTTGCGAAAGAGTTGATCCCCCCTCATTTCTTTTTGATTGGTGAATTTGTAGCGGATCTTAGCACCGGAATTTTCTTGAATTGTGTAAGAGTGGCCCTTACTGTGAGATGTGGCCTCTTCTACCTGTAGAGAAGGGAATAGGATCCAATTGCCATCAACATAAGTCCGACTAATCACAATGGGTTGTGCGCCTTGAACTATTAAATCAGTCTCTTTGAGGGCTAATTTCCCGGTGATGGCGCTTACTTTTCCATCAATTAAGCTAGAAGGCTCATTCTCTGCTGAAATCACAAGCCATGGATCAAAGTCCGCAGCGCAGAGAATCGAAAAGAAAAAATAAATAAAGAAAAGGCGCATCTCTATACACAAATACATTCAGAGAGGTCAGGATCGTGCGCGAAGTAATATTTTGAAGTCCAGAAAAAAGGCGGGCTGAGAAATCAGTCCGCCTTTTTTAGAGAGCCGCCGCATGGCGTACTTTCAAAAGCTCAATGCGATTATAGAAACAAAATCGAGGGAAGCGTGGATCTATTATTGCTCATGCGCTCCGCCGCAAGTGCCACAAGCTTTCATCTTGCGAGAAGAACATTTTTTGCGCCGTTTTGTCGTTTTTTTGACAGATTTTCTAGCGGCTTTTCTTTTCACAGCTTTTTTCTTTGCTTTTTTTCTTTTTCGCACAGCCATTGGGTTCCTCCTTGTGCTGTCATTTGTCACCGTGTCAAATGAATAAATTATTTTCAAGAAGTGATGCGAAGAACGATGAGCGCCATGTCATTTACCCCATGAAATAATTTCCAGCTTGTGTCAGAGAAAGCTCCCTCAAGGCACGGATGAAATTTTCTTTCGTATTATCGTTATATCTTCCGTAAGCGCAATGCTGTGGCGAGAGATCGATGGTGCTAAAACAGCTATGCCCGACCGCTGCAGGAATCGACTGTCCCATTTGACAGCTGACTCTGATGTGCGCGCCGAGTCCCAAGCTCGACGAACCTGTCGCAAATTTTACAAATTCTCGGATATCATCTTGTGAAGTTGCTGGGTCCCGGAGCCATTCCTGGATCCATTGGACTTTCTGACGAATGAGAGGTGTTATGTTCTCCCCTTCATTGATGCGGAGACTATTTGCAATCGCGGCGCCATCAATTCTGCCTTGGATCCTATCGCTGAATGTGTCCCAACGAATACGCTCATTCATGATTCCCCACCGTCTTCTCGTGTCGGTAATGCCCTTTGCAATTGCATGAATCGGAGCCAAATACCTCCCCACTTCGCTAAACAAAACAGTTCTCAAACCATCTAGAACTAGCTGCTCGTGACGAGCATTTCCTGGTGCAAATTCAAAATCGTCAGGCCACCCATCAGCCATTTTTGCAATCTCTGCCGCCTCAGCCCATTGGTCTTCATTCAAATGAGCATTTTCTAGAAGGTCTACAACGCGAACACTCGCTTGTCCAGCCAACAAAATCTCTTTCGACATTTTTAAGAGGGTTTGAGGTGCTAAATTTGCAAACGGCGTATCGACTTCTGCAGCGGTTAAAGAAAAGGCCGCTCTAAAAAGCCAATCATGGAATCGCCTGCCAACCAATAAAGCTCCCTCAGATTGATAGGAAAGCATCATCGCAGCGCCCAATTTCTGAAAAAGAGGTCTTTCGATAGCAGTAATGTCGGGAACGCGATGGTTCTGGTATGGATCGGTTGTAACAGGCATGCAAAGCGCTGTTTGCGGAGGAGTGACAAATCTAAGTTCTCCTTTATTGAGAAGTAAGCTTCTCATTAGATCATCAAAATAATCTCTGCGAGGACCTCCTGCATCAATTCCCTCATCCCTGTCCAGAGAATTGGTTAAAAACTGCACATGCAGCGAGGGAGCTCTATTCCCAACTTGCAATGCTCTTCCAAGCTGATCGAGATGATATTCTGCAATTTCACACAAACCTCTTCGAATGACGCGGATTCGGATCTCATCGTCAACTTTCAGGTAGGTAGAGGACACTTCCAGAGATTTCATGAAGCAAGGATACATGCAAGCTTCGAACTCTGGAGGGAAAATTGCTTGAGCGATGCCATCGATTTTGATGGAAAGGACTTGACCTCCTTCCGCGATTTGCAAGGATAGAGTTGGCTGACCTTCCCGATTCAGATCTTGCACATTGACCGTTTGGGTTGCTTGATCGAACCAGAGAGTATAGAGGAATTGCTCCAAGAAAACTTCAGTGCGATTGTCCGGAGAAGTGGCCAAACGAAGCGCGGACCGGAATGTAATCAAATCGTCCGCGGTAAATTGAGTATTGATCAGCTGCACCCCTCCTCTAGCAGATTCATTTACAGGCTGCACCCTTCCTCCGGCAGATTTCTTTACAGCGCCAAAACATGATCTCACAACATCGATCACTTTTGAGACAGCCCAAACTGTGGTTTTAATGACGAAGACTACTGCATTGAAAAGGGAGAAAAGGCTGTTTTTAACGATCAATTCGGCTGCGGCAATCAGCGCAAGAGGAACAGCGTAAACAAAAGCCGAAATGTTCCGTGCCACTGCCCACATACGAGCTGCATTCGTATACTTCATATTGAGTTCAGCATAATCTAAATTGAAACGCCTGTTGGCCAGAATCCCGCAAGTCATTTGTCGCCTCGCTAAAATGAAGGTGCAGATTCTAAAGAGAATTTAAATTTAAGGATATACACAAATGAGTTCAAAAGTTGGATTTTCGGCTGCGCCAGCTTTCGCGTTGCCCAAAACCAACTTTTGAATTCATTTGTGTATAGGACCTTTTCAAGAAGTGATGCGAAGAACGATGAGCGCCATGTCATCGTGTTGAGGTGTTCCTTGCACAAATAGATGTATCTCTTCTAGTAATTGGTCTGTTAGCTGCTTTGCAGAGGTCCAGCTTTTTTTCAATAAAAACTCTTTCAATTGTTTTTTGCCAAAAAGTTGCGCATTGGAGTTGTGCGCTTCAATGATGCCGTCGGTGTATAATACGACAAGGTCTTTTGCTTGCAGCTGCACAGTTTTGATTGCAATAGTGTCGAGTTGTTGTGCGCCTACGGCAATGCCGCCAGTTTGGAGTTCTTGTATTGCATTACTGCGGTGTAAAAGACCTGGAGGATGTCCTTGCGTGCAGTATGTCAGTCGTTGCGTGCTTGGGTCATAAATGCCAATCCATAGAGTGGCAAACATAGATGCTTCATGTGCATCTACCCAAAAAAGATCGTTGGTCTTTTGGACAATTTCTGCCAAATCATCCGTCATAGAAGCAAAGCTGCGAATAATGCCTCGAATGCCTACACAATACAAACAAGCAGAGATGCCTTTTCCAGAAATATCGCACATCGCAATGAGTAGTTTGCCGTTTTCTAGACGAAATAGATCATAATAATCGCCATTGACCTCTTTTGCAGAAAGGCTCATTGCAGCAAGATCTACATCAGGAAAGCCAGGAACGTGTTTCGGTAATAAATTGGCCTGAATGTCATGGCCTATGCGCAATTCCTCTGCAAGCTTTTCCCGAGCCACGCGTTGTCTTTCCACCTCTTGCATGTTTTTAAGGTGATTGTCCATCATTTGGTTGAACTGTTTGCCCAATTGATTAAACTCAAATCCCATCCAATCCGGTGTATATCGCGCGCAGAGTTTCCCATCGGAAATGCGCTCCATCGTTTCCCAAAGTTGCGTGAGTGGTTTGGCTATGCGCCGCGTTAAGAAATACACAATGCCCCCTCCAATCACGCCCACTAAAATGATAAAGATGGCAATCCGCATATAGTAGTTTTGCAAGTGCAGCGCTTCAATGCGATCTTCATCAACAGCTACCTCAAGCGTAAGCGAGGTGTCTTGGAGGGGAATTTTTACGGTTAACACGTTTTGCGTATTGAGGGGAGCACTTGCCGTTAAGATTTTTCCCTGAGCATCGAGTAGCGCAATGCGCGTTGTGTAAGCACTACTCAAGTGTTGGGTAATTTCAGAGTAGGGAATGAGCATAATGAGGGCGGTTGTCGCGGATTCTTCTTTCCCAACAACTAGGGCGTTGCGGCTTTTGCTGGGAAGGATAAAGCGCCCTGTGGCTCCGCGAGGGAGCGGAATGCGTTGCATGTAAAGCGGCTTTACATTGCCCATTTGAAGGGCTGCTTCTAGATCGGCCCAGTCTGTGGTAATTTTTTGTTGGATGGAGAAGGCTCTTTCTCTGGCCACATCCTGGAGGTTAGCGGTCACGTCTTCCAGTTTTTCGGCATACTCTTGTCTATATAAAAGAAGATCTTGAATAAACAGCGGGATGGCTAATAAGAGGATGCTGACGAGCAAGATTCTCCAGGCCAGAAATCTGGAGGGGTGGCTCTTTTTACTTATTTTCAAATCGGTCATAATAGTCTGAATGGTAACAAAAAAGATTACGAGCTTACAACACCCCCTTGTAAAACATTGGGTGGATTTGCGAGAAAAAAAAGCGTATCGAGAAGAGTCTCAGCGAGTTCTTGTCGTTGGAGAAAAGATGGTGCGCGAATTGCGCCCCGTTGTTTTGATCACGATTGCCCCATCGACGATCGTAGCGAATGAGCACTATTTGGTGACAGAGGCGATTATGAAAAAGATTTCGGGGGTAGAGGCGCCAGAAGATCGGA
>JAKAFF010000003.1:0-2156 GCA_021818045.1 bacterium | reverse complement strand
GCCAGATGGGGTGGCGGCTGAATTGCCCTTACCACCGCCGCAAGAGATGAAGTCTAAAAATCGGGTGCTGATTTTGGATCAAATCGCAGATCCTGGGAATTTGGGGACTTTATTGCGCACCGCTTTGGCATTGGGCTGGGAGGGTGTTGTGTTGACCCCGGGCACGGTCGATTTGTTTAATGATAAGGCGTTGCGAGCTGCAAAGGGGGCCACTTTTCATCTGCCCTATGCACGCTGCAGTTCAGAAGAGGTGTTGCGCTTAGGGCTGCATCTTGTCACAGCTGATTTGTCCGGCACGCCTCTAGATCAAGCAGAGTTTCAGCATCCCGTGGGTTTGATTTTAAGTCATGAGGGTCGAGGTGTTGGAAGGTGGTCGGAAGGGAGGGCTCAAAAGGTGACTATCCCTATGCACGGGGCTGTAGAATCGTTGAATGTGGCGGCGTCCGGTGCGATTTTGTTGTATGCGATGGGATTAAGATAATGCGCGAGTACGATTACGAAGAAGAGTTTCACGCAAGAGATAGAAAAATCTTTCGCAAGCAGCGAAGGCAGGCCCAAGCGACAGATCGATCGAAGTTTAAAAAAACAGATCTTGCCAAAAAGAGTGCGGTCAAATTGGATCCTAATCTGCGGCGCGGCCGTGTTGTGTCTATCGGAGGTGAAGGGGTTTGGGTGGATTCAGAAAATGGCAAGGTATTGTGCAGCTTGAAGGGGTTGTTAAAAAAAGAAAAAATGCAGGCAAAAAACATCTTGGCGGTCGGCGATATGGTCCGATTTTCGGATGATGGCGCCATTGCACATATTGAGGAGCGGTACTCTTTTTTAGCTCGGACTGATATTAGCGGTAAAAAAGAGCAATTGATCGCGGTTAATGTCGATCAAGCAATTATTTCTGTGTCAGTTGTGAATCCCGTGTTGAAGCCGGCTTTGGTGGATCGCTATTTGATTGCAGCTGAGAGGGGCCGTATGCATCCTGTCATCGTGGTCAATAAAATCGATTTACTGCAAGATCACCCAGAAGAAAAGGCGCGGTATCAGGAGTTTTTGGCGTGTTATGAACAACTCGGATTTCCTATTTTATCGGTCAGTTCTGCCCAAGGGATTGGGATCGAAGCGCTACGTGCGTTATTAAAGGGAAAAACATCTGTCTTTTCCGGGCAATCAGGCGTGGGTAAATCTTCTTTAATCAACGCGTGTTATGGGCTGAATCTAAAAACGGGGGGGTTGGCTCAAAAGACTGCGAAGGGGACCCATACGACGACGGTAGCAGAATTGTTGGCTTTGCCAGGAGGGGGATATTGTGTCGATACGCCAGGGATTCGTAGCTTCGGCATTTGGAAGCTGGAGCTTGCCGATGTGACCACCCACTTCTGTGATTTACAGGCATATGCATGCAAATATCCCGACTGCAGACATGTTGCAGAGCCAGGATGTGGAGTGCTGCGGGCGTTAGAGCAGGGAGAATTGTCGTCTATTCGCTATGAATCGTATCGCACCTTGCTTGAAGAGGCGATGGCCGGTGTAGATAATCGCACAAAAAGGAAAATGGATGAAAAGTCAGATTGAGTCGTGCCATGCTCTAGAAATTCTCGATTCGCGAGGCAATCCCACTCTAGAAGTAACGGTTTGCTCGCAAGATGGTTTTGTCGCTAAAGCGGCTGTTCCGTCGGGGGCGTCCACAGGCGAGCATGAGGCTGTGGAGTTGCGCGATGGCGACTTAAAGCGCTACGGTGGAAAAGGGGTGTTGCAAGCGGTGGCCCATGTAAATGATGTAATTGCCCCTCATATCAAGGGGAAAACTCTATTTGATCAGCAGGCGCTCGATGAGAGTTTAATTGCACTGGATGGCACCGAAAATAAAGGACGCTTGGGAGCAAACGCCATTTTAGGGGTCTCTTTAGCGGTTGCAAAATGTGCTGCGCTTGCCAGTAAAAGGCCTCTTTACCAGTTTTTGGGAGGCCCTAAGGCCCATGTGTTGCCTGTCCCTATGATGAATGTGATTAATGGGGGCGTGCATGCCGATAGCGGGCTTCATTTTCAAGAGTTTATGATTCGCCCTATCGGGGCGCCGTCCTTTCGCGAAGCATTGCGCTATGGCGCAGAGACGTTTCACGCTCTGAAGGGCCTTTTGAAGGAGCGAGGGTTTACAACAGCTG
>JAKAFF010000122.1 GCA_021818045.1 bacterium | reverse complement strand
AACGCGGCAGATGAGATCATGAACCCAACACGCGGCTATACGATCGTCTACCAAGGCATACCGTATCAATCGCTCTGGTATAGCGGCCAACACTTTTACAAACAGCGCCTCACGGGAACTTTCTACATCCCCATGGGAACCAAGCGGGCCATTTTTGCAGGCCGCATCCAATTTGGCTCGATTGCGGGAGCCAAACAGCGAGACATCCCACTGCCCGTCTTATTTTTAGGTGGCTCGGAAGATGATTTGCGCGGCTATCGCTATATGACGGTCAGTCCTTTAAATGAGCATCGCAAGCCCTATGGCGGAAGATCGGCCGTATTTCTCACAGCAGAAGCCAGGCTACGCTTGAGCGAAACCATCGGCATTGTGCCCTTTGCCGATTTTGGCACTGTAACATTTGAAGAGCTCCCCCAATTTGACGCAAAATGGTATAAATCGGTGGGTGTGGGCCTACGCTACTACACCTTTTTTGGCCCCTTGCGCGCCGATATAGGCTTTCCCCTAGATCGGCGCCACAAAGTGGACTCTGCATTTAGGATCTACGTATCCATTGGACAAACATTTTGATGAAAAAGTTGAGCATCACCCTCTTTACCCTCTTTGCGATCCTTGGCGCAGTATATGCTCTATTGCAAGGCAATGTGGGGAAAAATTGGGTCCGCAAATGGATCCAGGGCACCTTTCAGCAAGCAGGATATTCGATCTCGATCGACCAGATCGATGGCACCTTGCCTCATCAAATCCATCTAAAAGGAGTTGTGATCACTGGCAATCACATCCAAATCAGCGCACAACAAATCAGTATGCGCCCCGTTCTTTGGAGACTCCTCGATCGCGAACTTGCCTTAAACAATGTCCATGCCAAAAACATCTCCTTAGATGGCGGCGCCCCCTTTGATTTTGAAGGAGAATTTCGCACCCATCGCACCCAGGCATCTCTCAAAGGACAGATTGCCGATTGGCGCTTTTCGGCAAAACTCAACCTTCCTCAACATCGCCTCGTTTACCGCGCAAGCATCCCTCTTGCAACGCTCAAAGGACAAGCCACTTTTAATGAAGAGTGGCTCTTATCGAAGGCCAAATTGCACATCGCATCTAACACACTCCTTTCGAAACTCCCCTTTACAGCTCAAGGAACTTTACTCGCCGATGTGACTATTGTGCAAAAAGAGGGCGCCTACCCATGGGAGGGCACCTGGAGCCTCTCCGATCTCATCGTAGAGCAAAGCCGCGTCGGCAAATTGCAAGGGACAACACGCGGAGAGTTTGTCGATGGCACGATCTTAGGGGAAATGAATCTTGCCTCCCTTGCAAAAGCTACAGTAGAACTTACGCTCATTCCCGCAAGAAATCTCATAGGAACAACCGCGCTGCATATCGAAAATCTGCAAGCGCTGCACATCCCCAATGCATATGGCAAACTCGATGCTCGGGCACAATGGACCGAACAAGAAGACGTTCAAGGCGTGCACTTGGATCTATCAGCTACCGAATTTTTCTATGGAACGCTCTTTGCAAAAACCGCATCGATCTATTCAGACCTCACCCACCCCTTCGATCACCCAAAAGGGCTCCTCGACATCGAATTGCAAAATGCAAGATGGCATAACTTAGAACTAGAGACCATCTCTATCGAGACCTCGCATGGAGACGCTACCCACCCCTTTCACCTGTTTGCCGAAGGAAAATGGGAACACCCAATAGAGATCCACGCCGCAGGTTTTTGGGATCACACCATTGCCGTCCAACTCGATTCTTTAGAGGGCACGTTTTATAACCATCCGTTCTTTTTAGAAAATCCCGTAACACTCCTATGGGAACCAAACCGCCACCTCCTCCCCAACCTGCAACTCACCATCGGAGGAGCTTCTGTCCATTTACACCTAGATCAAAAAGCAGATGAGACGACCGCCTCTATCGGCTTTGAACATCTACCCATCGATTTTCTCTCTATAAACCCACTCGAAGTTCCCATTTCCGGCCTATTAAATCTACAAGCAAAAATGCACCAAAAAGGCGAAATACTCCAAGGCGATCTCGATGCAAGCATCGAACACATGGAAGTGTTAGCGGCAGGCCTTCCCGAAATGCTCGACGCACAAGGGCGCATCCTCGGACGCTTTAACAAAGAGCTCCTCTCCCTAAAGGGCGATCTCAATGTGCAAGGAACTCCCCTTTTAAAAATAGACGCCTCCATACCCATCCACCTATCGCTTTTTCCCTTGCAAGCGGCTCTCCAATCCAACCGCCCCTCCCACGGACATCTCCTGCTATCGGGGCGCATCGAAAACTTCCTCGATTTTCTCAATTTTGGCCCCCACAGACTCGAAGGACTTTGTAGCTGCGATCTACAATGGGAAAACACCCTATACCGCCCTAAAGTCACAGGTTTTTGCACCCTTCAAAGCGGCACATACGAAAACTACTACACAGGCACGAAACTTGCGCAAATAGAGGCGCACCTCACAGCAAAAGAAAATGAGCTCCATCTCGATTCATTTGCCGCCCAAGACACATCTCAAACGGGAACTCTTTCAGCAACAGGCACCCTTTGGCTCAAACAGGGCGATCTTTTTCCCTTCAAACTACACACTCGCTTTTCTCAATTACAACTTTTAGACATCGATCTCGTCACAGCCTCCGCAAATGGGCAACTCGATATCGAAGGAAATCTCTCAGCAGCTCTTGCCAAAGGCAATATCGAAATCACCCAAAGCACCCTGCTCATTCCCGACCACATCCCCAAACCCCTTCCTGAACTACAAGTGACCTATATCAACCAAATCCATCCCGTGCCCGCACCGCAAGTCCAGCACACCCACTACCCCTTGCACCTCGATATACAACTCACAGCACCCGACTCAGTGGATATCTCTGGACGCGGCCTTACCTCCCAGTGGAGCGGAGAGTTTCACATTGGAGGCACACACCTATCGCCAGCCGCGCGCGGCCAGCTCAAATTAGTCGATGGTGAATTCAACTTTTCAGCCCGCAGCTTCCGCCTCATCGATGGCTCGTTATCCCTTTCGGGACACGAAAATGAGATGCCGTATCTAAACATCGCAGGTTCTACAGACATCCAAGGAATTGAAATTGCCGTCCGCCTCAAAGGCCCTCTAAACAGCCCCCAAATCACACTCCAATCTTCCCCCCCATTGCCTCTTGGCTCCATCATGTCTTATCTCTTATTCGGCCAAGACGTAGCCGACATTTCAGGGTTGCAAGCGCTACAACTGGCCAACTCTTTGGCAAGTTTTGCAGGAGATGGCCCCGATGTCATGGAAAGCACCCGTAGATCTCTCGGCGTCGATCGGCTGCGCGTTGTCACAGATCCCACAGAAGAGGGAGGCCAAATTGTCTCCATTGAAGTGGGCAAATACGTCTCTCAAGGAGTGCTCATCACCTTTAAGCAAAGCGCAAGTGACAGCACCTCGGATATTAGCGTTGAAATCGAGCTCAAAAACAACTTTATTTTCCAAATTGAGAGCGACCAAAGACAAGAACAGGGAATCTTCACCCTCAAGTGGCGCCATAATTATTAGATCTCTTATACACAAATGAGTTCAAAAGTTGGATTTTCGGCTGCGCCAATATATTGAAAACCAGCAATCTCCATCAGAATAGCGCCTGGGCGTGATTCATCTCGGCCGTAAACGGCCGAGTTTTCTCACGTCTTGTGGATGAAGGAACCATAGTGTCCTTTCTTCTCTCCAGCCCTGACCACAATCCGCTCATTTCACAAAACATCGTGAGCAACAAATTCGAGGCATTGCAAGCGCCTTACTCCTCACGCTAGCAAATCAAGTTCCCTCCCACAAGCTCACACTCTATAGCCTGCCCACGGCAGATACATTTTACACTAAATTAGGATTTACCCCATTTCCTTCAGAAAAAATCTCAGGCAGACTAGATACCACAGCTGCAGCTCTCGTCGCTCGCGGACAAAGGTACGCCCAAAGGTATGCATTTCTTCAGGAACAGCAAGAACCTCTAATACTCGGCACTCCACCCCTCCCAGCCACGACCCTTTAAGGTTCGTGCATGCCCATCCGCTCCTCAACAGAGCGCATAATGGCAGCTGCAATCAAAGACTGAGACTCTCTCTCTGTAGGATCAATGACGGCGCCACAAGAAGCCTCCTCAATCAATCGATCGATCTTGAGCCTTACATCCTCAGGAAGCTGTAAAAGGCCCTCTAGCCCCTCGCCCAACCTCCCTAAAAAAAAGGCCTCAGCAACAGCTACTTGATGCTTTAACGCCTTTACATATTGCGTCATCGCATAGCACATCCCCTCTGGACTCATGCACCCTCCCGTGTCGTGAAACGAGCAATTTCTTGCAACTGACGCTGGTTTAAAGCCCCTTGCAAATCTTGAAAGGATTCATTTTGCATGACACGTGTCGCCACTTTCTGAATCTCGTCGCCGAACGGCTTCAATTCTCGGGCTAAGGGAAACACAAATTGAAACCGCAGCTTTTGCACAGCCCTATTTAACCCCTCAGCCCCCTTCATCCCACCGAGTGTTTTGACCTGATCTTCTGCCGCAATGATTTGTTCCGCTAAGTCTTCAAATGAAGATTTATCCCAATTTTCATCAATTGCTTGGATCTGCAATTTCGCCAACCCCACTTGATTGGCCTTGGCTGCAGTGGAAGCACTCGAACATGGGCGCTTACTTTGAGAATGATCCCTATTCG
>JAKAFF010000121.1 GCA_021818045.1 bacterium | reverse complement strand
ATGAATCACTGGACTGCCCTGATCGCTTTGAGTTTCCCGATTTTCAATGGTTACTATTTCCGCAACCAAATTCGCAACGCCGAGGCCAATGTAGAACTTGCCAAAGCGCAACTCATGGCATCGGAATTAGGCGTTATCCAAGATGTAACAACAGCACATATGGGAGTCAAAACGGCTGCGACCAATCTCAGCGATTCTGAAGAGTATCTCAAAGCAGCACAGCTGCAATTTACGATCGCGATCACCAGTTATAAAGCAGGTACTATGACCATCCTAGATGTGTTGCAAGCCCAAAGCGCTCTTGCAGATGCCCGCACCAAAAAGGCGCAAGCGCAGCAAAATTGGTTTATGTCGCTTGCCAACATCGCTTATGCAACAGGCTCTTTGTGCGCAACTCCCAATGAGGCCCCGCAATGAAACGTTGGCTTTTTTTTCTTTTGATCGCTTGTAGTTGTCATAAAAAGGCGCCCCCCCCTGAAATCCCTTCTTATCCTGTCAAAACAACGATCGCCGAGCAAAAGGCAGCCCCCATTTTTTTAGAAGCTTTAGGACACGTTCAATCGATCACCTCCATCAATATCAAATCGCGCATTGAGGGGGAGCTGACGGGGGTTTATTTCACACAAGGCAAAGAGGTAAAAAAAGGGGATTTGCTATTTACCATCGACCCCCGACCTTATCAAGCATCTTTGAAAGAAGCTCAGTCGATCCTTGAACAAACTTTAGCAGATTTAGCTCTTGCAAGTGAAAAAGTCAAACGCTATCGCACTTTGGCCAATGATGAGTTCTATTCACAAATCGACTATGAAACACTGCAAGCCAATTTCGCTTCAACCACAGCCCTTGCCGCGCAAAATCGGGCTCAAGTAGATAGCGCTCTCATCAACTTAAACTACTGTTGGATCTATGCTCCCATCGACGGCATGATGGGAATTTTGCAAGTGGATTTTGGCAATCTTGTAGCCAATGATGGATCGACGCTAACCACTCTAAACCAAATGGCGCCTATCTACGTCACCTTTGCGATTCCAGAATTTCAACTCCCTCAAATCCAAAAGTATAGCCGTTTGCATCCATTAAAGGTGATTGCCGCCTATGAAGATTTTACAAAAGAGACCTTTGAAGGAGATCTGTACATGCTCGACAATGCTGTCGATGAGAGCACCGGCATGATCACTCTCAGAGCGATCTTTGCAAACGATCATAGAGAGCTTTGGCCCGGTCAATTCATTCGCACAAGACTCATCCTCGACACAGTACCAAATGCCGTGATCGTCCCCTATACAGTAGTACAACTCACGCTCAATGGCCCCGTAATTTTCGTAGTCAAATCAGACAATACTGTTTCGCAAAGACCCGTCAAGCTCGGGCAAAGAGAAGACAGTAACGTCATCGTTTTACAAGGGATAGACGCCGGAGAAACAATTGTCGTCGAAGGGCAACTCAATCTCTTTGAGGGAGCCAAAGTGAGGATTCGATGAATCTTTCCGACCCATTTATCCGCTATCCCGTCATGACCATTCTCGTGATGATCTCTATCCTATTTTGTGGGCTTATGTCTTACCGCAAACTACCGGTGAGCGATCTTCCCAACATCGATATGCCCACCATCCAAGTCTCGGTCAGCTATCCAGGGGCCAACCCCGATACAATGGCTAACTCGGTCACGACCCCCCTCGAGCAACAATTTATGACTATCGAAGGGATCCAAAGCATCTTTTCAACGAGCAATACCGGCTCTACGACCATTGTGTTGCAGTTTGTCTTAGATCGCGACATCGATGCCGCCTCAACAGATGTACAAGCAGCCATCAGCCGTGCGCAGCCCAACCTCCCCTCGAATCTCCCCAACCAACCAACCTACGAAAAGCTCAACCCAGCTGCCACCCCGATCCACCACTATGTCATCACCTCGCCTAACATGACGCTGGGACAACTCTACGACTATGGCAATACCTTTATTGGAGAGCGCATCTCCATGATAGAAGGGGTAGCCCAAGTCATCACCTACGGATCGGCCTATGCCGTACGCATTCAGGTCGATCCAGAAAAGCTGGCTGCAAAAAATATTGGACTGGATCAAGTCACAAACCAAGTGAAACTCACCAACGTCGACCTCCCCCTTGGAACGCTCTATGGACACCGGGATGACTATACAGTTGCAGTCGATGGCCAAATTATGCGCGCTCCCGGTTATGCAGAGCTCATCATCAAAAATCAAAAAGGAGACCTTGTCAAAGTCAAAGACATCGGCCGCGCGCTTGACAGCGTAGAAAACGATAAATTTTTCCAAAATTACGTAACTAAAAAAGGCTCCGAGCAATGCATCATCTTAGCAATCCAAAGATTGCCCGGTATGAATACGGTAAAAATCGTTCGTGGCATCGAAAAAACACTCGAACAGTTACGTCCTCAACTTCCCAGCTCGCTCACCATTGAAACCATTTATAATCAATCTGACTCGATCATTGAGAGCGTAAACGACGTCAAGCTCACCCTTCTCGTCGCCTTTTGCCTTGTTGTTATTGTCATCTATCTCTCTTTGGGGAAAGGGCTCAACACGATGATTCCCGCCCTCTCCTTGCCCTTATCTATTTTCGGAACCTTTGCAGTGATGTACCTCATTGGGTTTAGCCTGGATATCCTCTCTTTACTAGCGCTCACTTTATCTGTCGGATTTTTAGTCGATGATGCAGTTGTGGTCTTAGAAAACAATGTCCGCCACGTACAACAAGGTGAAGATCCCATGGATAGCGCATTCAAAGGCGCCAAAGAGATCAGCATTACAGTACTCAGCATGACGCTTTGTCTTACCGCTGCCTTTATTCCGCTCCTTTTTATGGGAGGCGTCGTTGGCAAATTATTTCGAGAATTTTCTGTGACGATTATCGTTGCCGTATTGTTCTCGGGGTTTGTCTCTCTTTCTCTTGTTCCAATGCTCTCTGCAAGACTTGTGTTGCCCTATTCTCAAGAGAAAAAACCTCGCATGGAACGAATCGCTGATGCCATCAATGAACGATTGCACCGCATCTACAAACCGTGTCTGCTTTGGGCCATGAACCATCGCCGCTTCATGCTGCTTATCGGCACATCTAGCATTGCGGGCTCTCTTCTATTATTTAGTGCAGTTGCCAAAGATTTTCTCCCTCCTGACGATGTGGGTTTCATTGAAGGATTTACTTTAGCGCGCGACGGCACCTCGCCTTTTCTCATGGATAAATACCATCAAGAGATCAATAAAATCGTCATTGACGATCCAAATGTCGAATCGATCCTATCAGTGGCTTCCTACACAAACGCCAACGAAGGAATTTTGTTTTTCAAACTCAAGCCATTTAAACAGCGCAAACCCATGAACGATGTGATCCAATCCTTAGGCACAAAACTCCAGGACCTCGTCGGGGTCAATACTTACCTCTCTCCTTTGCCGTTAATCAATCTACAGGTAGGCACCACAGCCACAGCTCTTTATCAGTATTCTCTCACGAGCATCGATCGCAACGACCTATACAATTTTGCCCCACAACTATTGCAAAACATGCAAAACAACCCCCACTTTACCCAAGTATCGAGCGATCTACGCGTCAGCCAACCCCAATGGCAACTCCAAATCCTGAGAGATAAAGCTTCCAATTACAACGTCACTGCTAATGCCATCGAAAACTACTTTCAATACGCCTACTCCGACAATAAAATCTCGCAAATCAATGCAGAGATCAATCAATATGACGTACTCGTCGAAACGCTGCCCCGCTTTTATCGCGATCCAACCGTCCTTTCCAAACTCTACGTCTCTTCCACAACCGGCGCCCAAGTGCCCCTTTCGGAAGTGTTAGCCGTCCAAGAAACTGTCGGACCACTCACCGTAAACCATATAAACGGCCTCGCATCAGCAAACATCTCCTTCAATCCAGCTCCCAATATCCCTCTCGGAACAGCCCTACAAGAGCTTAACAAACTCACGAAAAACACCCTCCCATCCAATGTCTACGGGCAAGTCATTGGCACGGCCGACATCTTCCAAAGCTCGTTTCAAAGCCTCAGCTTTCTTCTCTTACTCTCCTTTTTCGTCATCTACATCGTCCTCGGCATCCTCTATGAAAGTTTCATCCATCCGATTACTGTCATGAGCGCACTACCGCCAACCCTGCTTGGGGGTCTGTTCACTCTCTATATCTTTAACCAAACGCTTTCGATCTACTCCTTTGTAGGTCTTGTCCTCCTCATTGGCATCGTCTTGAAAAACGGGATCATGATGGTCGATTTTGCAATCAATGCAGTGCAAGAAGGAAAATCTGCCTACGATGCCATCATTGAAGCAAGTCTCATCCGCTTTCGCCCCATCCTCATGACCACCATTTGCGCCATGATGGGAGGGGTCCCCATGGCCATCGGTGTTGGCGGCGCCATGGCGCAAAGTCATATTTCACTTGGCCTTTGCATCGTCGGCGGACTCATGATCTCTCAAATGCTCACCCTTCTTCTCACCCCAGTCCTCTACTATTATTTTGAAACATTGCAAGAAAAAATAAAAAAACTATTTATCAAGAAACTAAATTAGACATCTTTCGAAACCCACATTCCGTGCCTGTGCCTGTGCCCCTGCCTGTGCCCGCCCTTTCCTGATTTAATGCGTTCTCTGAGCCATCTTAATCAATATCGATACAATTCGTATTAACAACTCTCTACCTTTGACATATCGATCTTCATTTATAAGTTGCAA
>JAKAFF010000120.1 GCA_021818045.1 bacterium | reverse complement strand
AACAGCGCTTCCACTTTACGCAGTTTTTCGACGAGAAGCTGTTCTTCCGTGAGCAATTTCACGACTCCAGTCATAGCTGAAGCCTAGTGACTTGAGTTGCCGGCGGTACGTATTGATATTTTGTTCTGTTGTGACCGATGGGTGCGTCCCTGTGCGGATGGCAAATTGTTCTGCCGGCAGTCCAAAACTATCCCATCCCATGGGGTGAAGGACGTTGAACCCTTTTTGCCTTTTATAGCGGGCGACAATGTCGGTCCCTGTATAGCCTGTGACGTGTCCTACATGGAGCCCTGCGCCAGATGGATAGGGAAACATATCGAGAATATAGTATTTAGGCCGGCTAGGATCTACGTCCGCCTTATAGACTTTTTTCTCTTTCCAGATTTTTTGCCATTTTTTTTCAATGGCTCGTGGGTCATATTTTGCACTCATGGGGAAGGAGTGTATCAAATATTCACTTTTTTCTCCAACGACGTCAAAGATCGCGGGTTAGGCGGTAGTGAGCCACTCGCCAACGCCCTCGAAAGATAGCGCCGTATTGCACCCCTTGTTGAGCCATAGCGCGCGTTTGAAAAAGGGTTCGAATTACGAACCGAACTACTCGCAAAACAAGGGCCAATACAGGCCCAAATATCACCCGCAAGATCTCTCGAAGGTTGTACCTATTGTAGAGTTCTCGATGATGCCCTTCATGCATGAGCCCTCCTCGAATTCCATAGTAGTATTTAGAGCGCGGCCAAACTACCACGTGATGGTTGATCTTTCTTCGGCTCGGTCCATGATACTTCCAAAAATTCACCTGTACGGCGGAAGGGGCATGATACCCCAGATGAACGCCACCCAGCCTACTCAATGGATCATGTTCGGAGTGGCTAATATAGATTTCAAGGGGGCGATTTTTTTCGTTGAATTGTTTCACAACAGCAAAGGGCACGCCGGGTCCACAATAGAGATACGCTTTTCGAATGTGATCGAAGTGAGCAAGGCGGTACTGAATTGTCGTAGCGCCTAAACTATGGCCCGCTTCTACAGATGGCGCAAGGCCCATGGTTTGTAAAAACGGTTCATAGGCACTCGCCGATTCGTAGGCTCTTTTTCCTAACTGCAATTCTAGATCTGTGATCACGGAAGAGAGGGCGTCGAGATCGCTTGCGCGCGGAGACGTTCCCCTAAATAGGCGCATCGCCTCTAAGTTTGTATCATTTGTAGCAGGTCGAATGATGTAGCTGACAACCCCATCTCCAGTGACAATTTTGGCGCACACAAAGTAAAATTGCACCTGCTGCGTGAGTGGATGGTTGGGCGCTGGGATCAACTCCCCCACCGACATCTCTCTTTTGATGCCGCGAGCCACCATGTTGTGGATAAACACTTGCATCACATCTGTCGGATTTTCTTTAAAAATCTCTAACTTTTCTCTATCAGCAAGAAATTGATCGTGAAAAAAAGCAGCCGACCACTCGGTTGGCGCTCCCGTAATCTCTGAACGGATCGATGGCACTTCCCAAGGAAGGATCTTACTTAATTGTTTATACAAGCGAAAAAGTTCTTCTGCCGTGAGCTGTGCAATGTGACGTTTGCCCGAATAGACATCGGGATGATCGCGTAAATACTCATCTATGTCTTGCACAGACACAATGCGCGATCCGACTACAATCTGCGCCACTTTGCGAGAATCAAGAATAGGCCCCGCTGCGAAAAGCCCCTCCAAGCTCAGATCGTATCTCGCAGCAATCCTTTGCAAACGCTCCGATCCCAACGCATCGACTAAATATTGTCTAAATGCAGCAGCGCTTTTACCTTGCGCCTCTGAGTGGCTGGCATCGAGCTGTCGATCAAAAGCGCGTAAACACCCATCTGCTTTGGGGTCAAACACGAGACGATCGCCAAAAAATTTATTTACGTTTAACTCCATCGGCGAATGATTATAGCATAATAATATCCCTCTATTAAATCGAAAAACAATCTCATTATACCAATCCAAAAAAAAATAAATTCATAAATTTAATCGACAAAGTCTGTTATACACAAATGAGTTCAAAAGTTGGATTTTCGGCTGCGCCAAAGCGGCGCAATTTACCTATCGTATACCGAAAATGATTCAAGCATCGGATTGATAAAAATTTTTCTTATCGCGTAAACTGCTAGGCATTATGTTTTTAAACGATGCCGAACGTGAGCAATTAAAAGCTCAACACCGCAAGGAACGAGATAAGAGGGTATGCGATCGAATTAAAGCCATATAGAGACGCACTTAAGCAGTCAGCTTTGGAACGCATGGGCGATAGTTTATGCTAACAAAAAATTTATTTCCAGGTTTTGGGGTATCTTTCAACTGGAAGCACTATATACCCGTTGGCGTTTTAAGCTAGAGTGATTTTTTCGCAAAGATAGATATCTTGGATCGTATGAAGGAGCTTGATCCCCTCATCCATGGGTTTTTGAAAGGCTTTGCGCCCTGAGATAAGACCAATACCTCCCGCGCGTTTATTGACCACAGCCGTCATGACTGCCTCATGAAGATCGTCTTTTCCCGATGCTCCGCCCGAATTGATGAGTCCTACACGGCCCATATACCCATTGATCACCTGATAGCGCGTAAGATCAATTGGGTGATCACTGCATAGCGAGGAGTATACTTTATCATCCGTTTTCCCAAATTTTAGCGCCTTAAAGCCTCCATTGCACATGGGCAATTTTTGCTTCACGATATCAGCGCCGATGGTGGCGCCTAGGTGATCTGCTTGTCCGGTCAAGTCGGCAGCTTCGTTGTAATCGGCATCCTTGGTTTTAAACGCGCTATTGCGAACGTAGCACCAAAGCACCGTTGCCATCCCCAGTTCATGGGCATGCGCAAATGCGCGGCTCACCTCCACGATTTGGCGACGCGATTCAATGGAGCCAAAATAAACTGTCGCGCCGACTGCCACACATCCCATATCAAACGCCTGCCGAATTCCAGCAAAAAGGGTCTGATCGTGGATGTTGGGATAGGAAAGAAGCTCATTGTGATTGAATTTCAGCAAAAAAGGGATCTTATGCGCATATTTGCGCGCCACAGAGCCAAGCACGCCCAATGTGGATGCGACTGCATTACAGCCTCCATCCAATGCTAGGCGTATAATATTTTCCGGATCAAAATAGGCGGGATTTGGGGCAAAAGAGGCGCCTGCCGAATGCTCCACCCCCTGATCTACTGGCAAAATCGAAAGATATCCAGTATTTGCAAGCCTCCCATGGCTAAAAATTGCTTGCAAACTGCGCAATACGCGAATGTTTCGATCACTTCCCAAAAAAATGCGATCGATCCAATCAGGACCGGGCGTTTGCAGGTGCGTCTTGAAAACAGTTTTGCAAACGTGGCCCAACAGGTTTTCTGCATCTGAGCCGAGCAGTGTTTGGATTTGTGAATAGTTCATTTTTTCCAATAATTTTGAATTTGTTCAAAAGTTTTCCCCTTCGTTTCAGGCACAAGTTTGATCACAAACCAAAGGCCGAAAAAGCAAATCAGCGCATACAGCCAAAATGTCCCTACCACTCCCCACTCTCGAATCAGCGATAAGAATGTGAGAGCCACGATATAATTGGAAGCCCAATTTGCAAAGGTGGCAATTCCCATCGCACGTCCCCGAATGCCCAGGGGGTACACTTCCGCAATCAAAACCCAAGCCACAGGGCCTAAACTGACTGCAAAAAAGGCGACATAAAGCTGCAAAGCCACTAAAGAGATAAGTCCCGCAGCTTCCCCACTTCCTAAAAAGGCCACACCCAATAGCACAAGAGACAAGGCCATTCCGATCAATCCCGCGATCAAAAGTGGTTTTCTCCCTATTCGATCGATGAGCCAAAGAGATACAATCGTGACCGCAACGTTTACAATCCCCACCAATACAGTAGCTAAAAGCGCCGTATGCGCTGTATCAAAACCGGCCGCCTGGAAAATATTAGGTGCATAATAGATGACGGTATTAATCCCCGTGACTGACTGAAGCACTGCCACGCCAATCCCAATCAAAAAGGGTTTTCGCATGTCGGTTTTTAGCAACTCTTTCCAATCTTTTTTTGTGGGCACATCTTCATGTTTGCCAAGATCGACGAGGTGCTTTTCTGCCTGAGCGTGGCGAATTTTGTGCAAAACGTGCTCTGCGACCTCTTTTTTATTATGGCTAAAGAGCCAAGAAGGTGTTTCTGGAACAAAGAACAGTCCGACAAATTGCGCGCCTATTAAAATATATCCAAATGCAAACATCGCACGCCATGCACCTTCGCTTGCAAATGTATAAGAGACCACATAAGCCATTAAAATCCCAAGCGTGATGGCCAGTTGATTAAAGGAGACCAAAGCGCCGCGATGTTCAGCGGGCGCCATCTCCGCGATATACAGGGGCGCCGCCATAGAGACGATTCCAACCGCAAGCCCAGAAATCAAACGCCCGAGCAGCAATGCGTGGAACCCAGAGGCTTGCGCAAGGATAAATACCCCGATGAAAAATAGGAAAAGCGTTAAAAACAACGTCTTTTTACGCCCGATTTTATCTGCAATCACACCACCCATCAATGCACCAAATAAAGCCCCCAATAAAAGGGTGCTCACAATCAGCTCTTCTTGAAAAGTGGTTAGCTCAAAATCCTTTGCAAGAAATAAGAGCGCCCCCGAAATAATGCTCGTATTAAACCCAAAAAGCAGTCCCCCCATTGCAGCAATACAAGTAATAAAAAGGGAAAAGCCAGTATATTTTAGCCCTTTAGACATAGCTCAGCATAGCTCCAATGCACCTTTTTCTTCATCAGAGCGCTATAAAGCCATTTTTTGCAAGAATTTTACAACTGAAACGATCACCACAGAGATGTTGTCTTGT